>NZ_ARVW01000001.1:3000000-3177500 GCF_000384315.1 Amycolatopsis nigrescens CSC17Ta-90
TAGACCTTCATCACGTGGTCCGGGGTGTTGATCTTCACCACCTGGTTGCGGCCGATCTTGAACTTGGTGGTGACGTCGGCCTTCACGTAGTTGCCGCCGCCGAGGTCGATCCCGTAGAGCTTGGCGCTCACGTCGACCTCGGTGTTCGCCGGCCAGAACTCCTTGGGCCGCCAGTCCGCCTGCCGGTCGGACAGCCAGGCCCATGCCCCCTCGACGTCCTTGGAAGTCTTGACCTCCAGCGCCTTCTGCGCCTCCGCGCGGTTCTTCACCGGCGCGGTGAACTTCACACTGATCGGCATGGCGACCCCGACCTCGGCGTCGTCCGCCGGGTTCAGCGTGGCGCGGACCTCCTTGGCCGGCTTGACCGTGTTGAAGGCGCCGGTCAGCTCGGCCGTCTTGTTGTCGCTGCCGGCCGCCTTCACCGCGTAGGTGTAGCTCTTGCCGTAGCCGAGCGGCTCCGAGCTGGTCCAGGCGGTCTTCTCGGCGTTGAGCTCGCCGGGCACCGCCTCCCCGCCGGGGTTGGTCAGCTTGACCTCGACCAGGGTGCCTTCGGTCACCTTCACCGTGACCGGCTTGTTCACCGGGGCGTCCTTGGCGTCGACCGCGGGTTCGGCGGTGATCTTGGCCTTCGGCGGCTCCGGGGCCGTGTTCCCGGCCTGCCCGCTGCCACCGGTCTGGCCGCTTGAGCAAGCGGCCACCAGCACCGACGCGCCGGCCGCCAGTCCGGCCGTGAACACCGTGCGTCGTTCGATCACCGTCAACCTCCGTGTCTCATCGCCCGTCCTCACCGGATCTATCCGCGACGAACCCGCTCCGACGTTACCCGCCACGTGGGTAATGGCAGCATTCTCCTCATGAGCAAGCGAACCGCAGTGATCACCGGCGCCAGCGCCGGCATCGGCGAAGCGACCGCGCGGGCCCTCGCCGAAGCCGGCTTCGAAGTGGTGCTCGGTGCCCGGCGCCTCGACCGACTGCAGAAGCTGGCGGACGAGTTGTCCGGCACCGCACACGTACTGGACGTGACAGACCCGGAGTCGGTTGCCGCGTTCGCCGGGTCAATCCCGGAGTGCCACGTCCTGGTCAACAACGCCGGCGGCGCCCGCGGCCTGGAGCGGGTGGAGGCCGCGGACGAGGAGAACTGGCGCTGGATGTGGGAAGTGAACGTGCTGGGCACGCTGCGGGTGACCAAGGCGCTGCTGCCGAAACTGGTCGCCTCCGGGGACGGCCATGTGCTCACCGTCACGTCCATCGCGGGCTACGGGGTCTACGACGGCGGGGCCGGTTACACCTCGGCGAAGCACGCGCAGTCCGCGCTGCACCGGACGCTGCGCTCGGAGTACCTCGGCGAACCGGTGCGGGTCACCGAGATCGTGCCGGGCATGGTGGAGACCGAGTTCTCGTTGCACCGCTTCGAGGGCGACGAGGAGCGGGCGGCCGGGGTGTACCGCGGGCTCCAGCCGCTCACCCCGGGTGACGTGGCCGAGGTGATCGCCTTCGCGGCGACCAGGCCGTCGCACGTGAACCTGGACCAGATCGTGCTCAAGCCCCGCGCCCAGTACGACGGCACCCGCGCGCACCGCTCCTGACCGGCAAATAGCCGGCTTTTTGCCCGTCAGAGGGAGCAGTTGATGAGCAGGGGTTCGGGGTGCAGGGTGACCCCGAAGGTGGCGCGGACGCCGTCGCGGACCTCCCCCGCGAGGGCGAGCAGGTCCGCGGTGGACGCGCCGCCGCGGTTGGTCAGCGCCAGGGTGTGCTTGGTGGACAAGGAAACCCGCCCGCCCGGCCCTGAACGCCCCTTGCCGAACCCGGCGCGCTCGATCAGCCAGGCCGCGGACAGCTTGACCGCGGCCGGCGCCGGGTAGCTCGGCACCGGCACGTCCGCGCCGACCACGGCGGCGATCCGGTCCAGCACCGCGGGCGCCTCGGTCTCGGGCAGCACCGGGTTGGTGAAGAAGGAACCCGCGCTCCAGGTGTCGTGGTCCAGCGGGTCGAGCACCATGCCCTTGCCGCGGCGCAGGCCGAGCACGGCCGCGCGGGCGTCGGCCGGCGGCACCGTCGCGCCCACCTCGACGCCCAACGTGCGGGCCAGCTCGGCATACCGGATCGGGCTGGACGGCGAGCCAGGCCGCAGCTCGAACCGCACGCTGAGCACCACCCCGGTGTCGGTGCCCTTGAGCACACTGGTGCGGTAGTCGAAGCCCAGCTCGTCCGCGCGCACCGTGCGCACCCGGCCGGCCGCGCGGTCGTACAGCTCGACCGAGCGCACCGTCTCGCTGATCTCGCTGCCGTAGGCACCGACGTTCTGGATCGGGGTCGCACCGACCGAACCGGGAATACCGGACAGGCACTCCAGCCCGCCGACGCCACCGGCCGACATGGCCGCCACGAACTCGTCCCAGTTCTGCCCGGCGGCCACCTCGAAGAAGCCGCCGTCCTCGGCGGTCCAGCCGCCGGTGGCGATCTGCACCACCGTGCCGTCGAAACCTTCGTCGCCGACCACCAGGTTCGAACCGCCGCCGAGCAGCAGCAGCGGCTCGCCGGCCTGGTCCGCGGCACGCACCGCGGCCACCAGCTCGTCGGTGGTCTTGGCCACCACGAACCGGCGCACCGGCCCGCCGAGCCGCAGCGTGGTGTAACTCGCCATGGTCACCAGTGGAGGAGTTTCGGCAGCACTCACGAGGGGGAACGGTACTGTCCCGGGCATGGCATCCCGTATCGAGCACCGTGCGGAGTTCTCCCACGGCATCGCCGCGGTGTTCGCGGCCCAGTCCGGAGAGGCCGCGCTCCGGGCCAGGCTCGAGCTGCTCGGCGGCAAGCACGCCGGGCTGCCCGAACACACCCTGACCTCCAGCGGCGCGCACTACAAACTGGTCCAGGGCATCGGCGCCGAGCAGCTCCCGCAGGCCGTGCGCACCCTGCACAAGGGCGACCTGATCGTGCACCGCGAGCAGACCTGGACCGCGTCGGGCGGGGGCTACACCGGCACTGCCAAGGCCACCGTCGCCGGGGTGCCCGGTGAGATCAACGCCCGCACCGAGCTGACCGAGCGCGACGGCCAGACCGTGCTGCGCACCAGCGGCGAGGTGAAGGTCCGGATCCCGCTGGTCGGCGGCAAGCTGGAGAGCGTGATCGCCGAACAGGTGACCAAACTGCTGGAGCACGAGGCCGAATTCACCGCGAAGTGGCTGGCCGACGGGAACTGAACCGGGCCAGGCCGCAGGTCGTGGTCGGTGCGCCGACCAGAGGAACCACCAACCCCAACCGGCTGCGCCGGGTCGACCGCTGGCTGGCCGGTGACCCCGGGGTGCAGGCCGTGCTGCGGCGGGCGGCCGACCCGCTGGTGGTGGACCTCGGCTACGGCGCGTCCCCGGTGACCACGGTGGAGCTCAGCCGACGGCTGCGCGCGGCCCAGCCGCGGGTGCGGGTGCTCGGCCTGGAGCTCGACCCGGAGCGGGTGACCACCGCCGCGGGTGCCGCCGACCCGCCGTGGCTGGAGTTCGCCCGCGGCGGCTTCGAGCTGGCCGGCACCCGGCCCGCGCTGGTGCGCGCGTTCAACGTGCTGCGCCAGTACGAGGAGCACGAAGTGCCGGGCGCGTGGTCGACCATGCTGGACCGGATCGCGCCGGGCGGGCTGCTCGTCGAGGGCACCTGCGACGAGATCGGCCGGCTCTGCTCGTGGATCACCGTCGGCCACGACGGGCCGCGCACGCTGACCGTGTCCTGTCGGCTGATCGGTCTGGACCGTCCGTCCACAGTGGCCGAACGACTGCCGAAAGCACTGATCCACCACAACGTTCCCGGCGAGCCCATCCACGAGCTTTTGTCTACTTTGGACTCACGCTGGGCCGCCGCGGCGGCCCAGCGCAGCTTCGGCGCACGGGCCCGCTGGCTGACCGCGATCGGCCTGCTCGCCGCCCGCGGCTGGCCCGTCCTCGGCGGCCCGCGCCGCTGGCGGCTCGGCGAGCTGACCGTCCCCTACGCCTCCGTCGCCCCACGCTCGTGACGCGCTATTCACGCGGTACACCGCACTGTGTCACCTGACCGCGACCTCGGGTGATCACCATGGCCGCATGGTGGCGTTCGAGCTGCTGGACGGCCTTACCGGACTACTACAGGCCCAGCTGGGCTCGCCCTGGCTGTGGCTGCTCGTCTTCGGCATCGCCGGGCTGGACGCGGTGCTGCCGCTGATGCCCAGCGAGACCACCGTGGTCACGGTGGCCGTGCTGATCGGGGCGGACTGGCCGCGGCTCGGCCTGCTGGTAGCGGTGGCCGGCACCGGCGCACTGGCCGGGGACTGCCTCAGCCACTGGATCGGCAGGGCGGCCGGGCCGTGGATGCTGACCAGGCTGCGCAGCGAACGCGACCTGCGGCGGTACGCCTGGGCCCAGGCCAGGGTGGCCGAGCACGCGGCACTGCTCATCGTGGGCGCCCGCTACCTGCCCGGCGGGCGGGTAGCCAGCGGCCTGGCCACCGGCAGCCTGCGCTTCCCGTGGCGGCGGTTCCTCCTGCTGGACGCGGCCGGCTCGGCGATCTGGGCGGTGTACAGCGCACTGATCGGATACGCGGGCGGAGCGGCCTTCGCGGACGAGCCGGTGAAGGGCCTGCTGCTGGCTTTCGCACTCGGATTGTTCCTAGTGGCCGTACTGGAGACGGCCCGGCGGTTACGCTCTCGGCGTGGATCACGCGACCTACCTGGAAAGCATTCAGCACCACAGCGACGGACTGCGCACCGCGGCGGTCGCGGCCGGGCCGGACGCTCCGGTGCCGACGTGTCCGGATTGGACGGTCAGCAGACTGGTCGGGCACCTTGCCAGGGTGCAGTCCTGGGTCTGCGCCGCCGTCGCCGACCCGACCGGGCTGAACGCCGACCCCGGCCGTCCGCCTAAGGACTGGGACGAGCGGCTGGCGTGGTGGGACGAGCAGCGGGCGGCGATGTGCGCGGCGCTGGCCGAGCCGGCGGCCCCGGCCTGGCTGCCGTTCGGAAGCTACCCGAAAACGGTCGGCTCCTGGGCACGGCGGCAGGCCCATGAGGCGGCCATCCACCGGATCGACGCCGAGCACGCCCGCAACGGCAACACCGTGCTGTTCGAGCCCGGATTCGCCGCGGACGGGGTGGACGAGCTGCTCTGCCGGCTGCTGCCGAGCCGCGCGGACGTCTCCGGGCCGGCCGTGTCCGGCACGGTGCTGGTGCACGCCACCGACACCGGGCACCGCTGGCTGGCGTCGATCAGGCCAGGCGCCGCCCCGGAGACAAGGCCCGTCGAGAACGGAACCGCCGGTACCCCGGACGCCACCGTCATCGGTACCGCGGACGCGCTCTACCGCGCGGTGTGGGGCAGGCCGAGCCACGCGACCAGCACCGGCGACCCACGGCTGCTGGAGCCGCTCGCGGCGCCCTGACCGGCCAGGGGCAGGATGGGCGACCGTGCCTGATCGTCGTTACGTCATCACCTTCGGCTGCCCGGACCGCACCGGAATCGTGGCCACCATCGCCGGTTTCCTCGCCGACGCCGGCGGCTGGATCGTGGAGGCCGCCTACCACACCGACCCGGACACCGGCTGGTTCTTCACCCGCCAGGAGGTCCGGGCCGATTCGCTGCCCTTCGACGTGGCCGGGCTGCGCACCCGGTTCGCCGAGGTGGCCCGCTCGCTGAGCGCGGAGTCCAGCTGGCAGGTGGAGGACACCGGTGTGCGGCGGCGGGTGGTGCTGCTGGTCTCCAAGGAGGGCCACTGCCTCTACGACCTGCTCGGCCGGGTCGCCGCCGGTGAGCTCGACGTGGACCTGCGCGCGGTGATCGGCAACCACGAGCCGCTCGGCGACATCACCAGGGCGCACGGCATCCCGTTCCACCACCTGCCGTTCCCGGCCGGGGATCCTGCGGGCAAGGCGGCCGCGTTCGCCGAGCTGCGCGCGCTGGTGGACGCGCACGATCCGCACGCCGTGGTGCTGGCCAGGTTCATGCAGGTGCTACCCGCCGAGCTGTGCGCGGCATGGGCCGGGCGGGCGCTGAACATCCATCACAGCTTCCTGCCGTCGTTCATCGGCGCCCGGCCGTACCACCAGGCGCACGCGCGCGGGGTCAAGCTGGTCGGCGCGACCTGCCACTACGTGACCGCGGACCTGGACGCCGGGCCGATCATCGAGCAGGACGTGATCCGGGTGGACCACGGCGACTCGGTGCCGGACATGGTGCGCAAGGGCCGCGACATCGAGAAGGTGACGCTGGCCCGCGGGCTGCGCTGGCACCTGGAGAACCGGGTGCTGGTACACGGCAACCGCACCGTCATCCTCTGACCCGCCCCTCGACGGCCCGCAAAATTAGGCATACCTTACTTGTATGGGGATCGAGGGAATGCAAGTCGTGCGGACCGAGGCGGAGCTGCGCGAAGTACGCAAGGAACCGCCGAAAGGCGCCTGGGACAAGGACATCGCTCGGATCGACGGGCACGCCCGCACCCTGATCGAGCACTCGCCGTTCCTGCTGCTGGCCACCTCCGGGCCGGACGGCAGCTGCGACGTGTCCCCGCGCGGGGAGCCGCCGGGCGGGGTGCTGATCCTGGACGAGAGCACGCTGGCCATTCCGGACCGGCCCGGCAACCGGCGGCTGGACAGCCTGCGCAACATCCTGCACAACCCGCAGGTCGGGCTGCTGTTCGTGGTGCCGGGGATGAACGAGACCCTGCGGGTGAACGGCACCGCCACGATCGTGCGCGACGCGCCGTTCTTCGACCGGATGGCGGTCAAGGGAAAACGGCCTCAGCTCGCGCTGGTGGTCCAGGTGACCGAGCTGTACCTGCACTGCGCCAAGGCATTCCTGCGGTCCGGACTGTGGCAGCCGGAAACCTGGCCGGATCGCGACGAGCTGCCGTCGGCCGGCCGGATCATCAAGGACCAGATGAACCTCAAGGTCCCGGCGAAGGTACTCGACGCCGGCCTGAACCTGGATTCCAAGCACAACCAGTACTGACGTCGTGAGTGAAAAGTGTTGCCCCGGCAACACTTTTCACTCACGACCGTCGACCAGGGAAAGTCTGGCTAATCGCCGACGCGGACGAGCATTTTGCCGGTGTTGGCGCCGTCGAGCAGGTCGAGGAACGCCTGTGGCGCGTTCCGGATGCCGTCGACCACGGTCTCCGAGTACTTCAGCTTGCCTTCGCGGACCAGCGGCGCGACCTCGGCCAGGAAGTCCTGCTGCCGGGCGAAGTGATCGGTGACCAGCAGCCCGCGCATGGTGAACCGCTTCGCGATGATCTGGGTCAGGTTGCGCGGCGCCGGGGCCGGCTCGGTCGCGTTGTACAGCGAGATCATCCCGCAGACCGCGATCCGGCCGTGCAGGTTGAGCGAATCGATGGCGGCTTCCAGGTGCTCGCCGCCGACGTTGTCGAAGTAGACGTCGATGCCGTCCGGCGCGGCGGCGCGCAGCTGCTCGGCAATCGGGCCGTCCTTGTAGTTGAAGGCCGCGTCGAAGCCGAGCTCCTCGGTGAGCCAGCGCACCTTCTCCGCGGAGCCGGCGCTGCCGATCACCCGCTTGGCGCCCTTGAGCTTGGCCAGCTGGCCCACTTCGGAGCCGACGGCGCCGGCCGCGCCGGAGACGAACACGGTGTCGCCCGGCTTGAACTCGGCCACGTCCAGCAGTCCGGCGTACGCGGTGAGCCCGGTCATGCCGAGCACCCCGAGGTAGGCGGTGATCGGCGCGGCGTCGGGGTCCACCTTCACCGCCTGCGCGGCGTCCACCACCGCGTGCGTGCGCCAACCGAGGCCGTGCAGCACCACATCACCCGGCTTCAGAGAGTCCACTGTGGACTCGACTACCTCGCCGATCGCGCCGCCGTGCATGACCTTGCCCACCTGGTACGGCTCGGCGTAGGACTTGGCGTCGCTCATCCGGCCGCGCATGTACGGGTCCACGCTGATCACCAGGTTGCGCACCAGCACCTGCCCGTCGGCCGGCACCGGCAGGTCGGTGTCCACAATGGAAAAATCGGCCGGCGTCGGCTTGCCGTGCGGCCTGGCCGCCAGCCGGACCTCGGTCGCCTTCGTCGCTGTTGGTGCGCTCACCGTTGAACTCCCGTCGAGTATCGAGGTTGTGGCACGAACGATCGTCGTGCCCTACGAGTACTGCAACAGGAGCAAGCGGGGCGATAGTTCCGGTTGTGTCGAGGGTTACGCCAGCTTCGCGAGGTTGGCCAGCACACCCTCGTAGATCCGGCGAAGCCCGGCCGGGGCGAAGGTCTTCTCGAAGAACCCGCCGATGCCACCCGCGCCGTCCCAGCTGCTCTCCACGCGCACGACGCTGCCTTCGCCGGACGGACGCACCGTCCAGGTGGTCACCATGCTCGAGTTGGCGTCGGTCTCCACCAGGGTGCCCGGCTGCGGCTCGGTGACGGTGGCCGCCACGTCGCGCACCCGCTTCGAGGTGGCCTGCAGCTTCCAGCCCGCCTTGGTGCCCTCGCCGGTGCCGCCTTCGTCGAGCCGGAAGTCGCGGAACTGCTCGGTGAGGATCTTCGGCCTTGCCTCGGCGTAGTCGGCGACCAGCTCGCGCACCTTCTCCACCGGCGCGTCGATGATGCGTTCCGCGGTGGCCGTGACCTTTGCCATCTGGCTCCCCGTTCTCTCGTGGTTACTCAGTGCGGCCCACGATTCCACCCTGGCCTCGGGGGCCGCACCGGGCCCCCGTCAGCCGAGGCCCTGCGCGGAAAGCCAGTCCTTCGCGACGTCCGCGGCCGCCTCGCCGTCCGAGTCGACCCGCTTGTTCAGCTCGCGCAGCTCCTCGGTGGTGAGCTTCTTGCTGACCGCGTTCAAGGTGCCGGAGAACTCGGCGCCGCGTTCGTCGAGCACCTTCTTGTTGACCGCGGGCACGATGTTCTCGGTCGGCACGATGCCGAGGTCGTCCTCCAGCGCGGTGAACTGCGGGTCGCCGACCAGCGGGTTGACCGAGTCGACGGTGATCGTGGTGACCCCGCCGGAGCGCAGCTGCTCCACCCTCGGGCCGTTCTCCTGGATGGCCTGGAAGGTGGCGTTGAGCTGGTAGACGTCCTTGAAGCCGAGGAAGCACGGAATCCGCTTCTCGCACTCCGGGCCGCCGCCGAGCACGACCTTGTCCAGCTTCTTCAGGTCGCTGATCTTCGCCAGCCCCTTCTCCTTCGCCAGGTCGGACTTGACGATGAAGGTGTTCTTGTTCTCCGCCGGCGCGTACTCCAGCAGCGAGATCCCGGACGGCGCGAGCAGTTCGGCGAGCTGGGCGTGCTCACCGGCGGCGTCCTTTGGCGCGGTGCCGCCGAACCCGGTGACGATCGCGGCGCCCTGGTACTCGGGGATGAGCTGCAGCTCACCGGACTTCAGCGACGGGTAGACGAGTTCGCGGGAGCCGAGGTTGAGCTTGCGCTGCACCGGGTAACCCTTCGCCTCCAAGGCGTGCGCGTAGACCTCGGCCAGTATCTGGCTGTCGGTGAAGTTGAACGAGCCGATCACGATCGGCGCGCCGCCCTTGCCCTGCGCGGCGGGCTGCTCGTCACCGCCGCAGGCGGCGAGGCCGAGCGTCACGGCCGCGATTGCCGCGGCCACGCGAAGGTTCCGGGTCCAGCGCATGTCGTCTCCCTACTCAATTGGAGAGTCGAACCCTAATCGCGGGCACCGACAGAATCCACGGACCGGAAGCAACGAACCGAAAACGTCTCACTTTCCGAAATCCGTCCTCGGCCGCCGTACACTCACGCGGTGCGGGAGTTCCTGATGGCCCAAGGCGGCAGGCCGATCTTCGAGTGGCGCTGGGTGGAACGCAACGCGGACAACATCATCGCCAGGCTCGGTGAGCACGTGTCACTCACCGCGGTCGCGCTCGGCGCCGGGCTGGTGCTGTCCATCGGGCTGTCCATGCTTTCGCTGCGCTGGCGGTGGTTCTACCCGATGGCCCTCGGCGCGGCCGGCGCGCTCTACGTGATCCCCAGCCTCGGCGCGTACGCCTTGCTGGTCCCGTTCTTCGGGCTGTCCTTCACCAGCGCGGTCATTCCACTTGCGACATACACGGTGCTGATCCTGGTGCGCAACATAGTCACCGGCATCCAGCAGGTGCCAGGCGAAGTGCGCGAAGCCGCGATCGGGATGGGGTTCACCAGGGGCAGGCTGCTGCTGCAGGTGGAGCTGCCGCTGGCGCTGCCGGTGGTGATCGCCGGGCTGCGGGTGGCCGCGGTGACCACCATCGGGCTGGTCACCGTGACCTCCATGCTGGGCATGGGCGGGCTGGGCTTCTTCATCCGGCAGGGCATCCAGACCAGCACCCCGAACCCGACCGCGATCATCGTCGGCATCGTGCTGTCCATCCTGCTCGCGGTGCTGGTCGACCTGCTGCTCTGGCTCAGCGAACGCGCGCTCGCCCCGTGGGCAAGGAAGGCGAGGTCCTGATGTCGATCATCGACCAGACCGGGGACTGGCTGGCCGAGCCGAACCGCTGGAGCTGGACCGACCCGGCCGGGATCCCCTACCGCACCATGGAACACCTTGGCTTTTCGGTGCTGGCGCTGGTGATCGCCGCGGTGCTCACCATTCCGCTCGCGCTGTGGCTGGCGCACTACCGGCGGGCCGCGTTCCTGGCCAGCAGCGCGGTGAACATCGGCAGGGCGATCCCGAGCTTCGGGCTGATCATCCTGTTCTGGTTCCTGGCCAGCCGGTGGGAGTTCAGCACCGCGTTCTGGCCGCTGCTGCTCGCGCTGGTCGCGCTCGCGCTGCCGCCGCTGTTCACCAACACCTACGCCGGGGTGACGTCGCTGGAGCAGGACACCGTGGACGCCGCGCGCGGCACCGGGCACACCGAGGCGCAGATCATGCTGCGGATCGAGCTTCCATTGGCGCTGCCGGTGCTGCTGGCCGGTGCGCGGGTCGCGTTCACCCAGCTGGTGGCCACCGTGGCGATCGGCGCGATCGTGAACGACGGCGGCGGACTCGGCCGCTACATCGTGGACGGTTTCGCCCAGGGCGCCACCGGCTACGGCGAGATCCTGGCCGGCGGGATCGCGGTGATCATCCTGGCGCTGCTCTGCGAAGGCGCCTTCACGCTCATCACCCGCTTCGCCGTACCTCGCGGCCTCACCGCCCAGGCCCACGTCCGCCGCGGCGAAACCCTCGGCCTCTAGCCCTTCCCCTCACGTCCCTGTCCGTGAAGGCCACCTTGCCTACCTTCAACGTAGGCAAGGTGGCCTTCACGGACTGCGGCGACGAGGCGGCGGAGGTCGGGAGCGAGGGGGCGGTCGGCGAGGACCGGAGGGACGAGCGAAGCCACCGAGCGATAAGCGGGGCGAAGAGCGGGAGCGCCGGGAAGGCCGCGCAGCGCGTGCGCCTGGGAGTAGCCGATGAGCTCGCAGGCGCTGATCGCCAGCAGGTGCTCCACGGCCGTGCGGAGCTGCTCACCGGCCGCGCCCGCAAACGCTTGCACATCCTCCTGACCTGCGGAAGTGTCGATCGAGCCCAGGGTCGCCGGAGCGGCAAGGCGGCGCAACGCGTGCAGCTCGCCGGCCGCGCGCTTGTGCAACGGCACCAGCCCGGCGTGTCCCGGCTCGGCGGCGAGCTGGGCCGGCAGCCCGCTGAACCGCTCGTCCAGCAGCCGGTGCAGGCGCTGCACGCCGATCTCGCCGAGGTGCACCAGCGCGGCGGTCACCGAGTCCATCCGCAGGCCGAGGGCGACCGCGTGGAAACCGGCGGTGGACACGAACTCGCCGTCGACGAACGCGGGCGAGTCGGTCGGTGCGGCCAGCATCGCGTCGGCGGCGGAAGCCAGCTCAGCGAGCACGCGCCTGGTGTGCGCAAGCGCTTGCGGGCCTACCCGTACCGAAACCGGCGCCTGCACCAGCTCGGCCCGCTCCGAACCGCCGTCAGTCAGCTCACGCACCTCGCCGAGCACGCCGGCCAGCACCTCGTCCGGACCGGCCAGCGCCGGCCGGTAGCCGCCCCTGGGCGCCCCCAGCACGTCGATCGCCATCGCGGCGCAGAGCAGCTGCAGATCCGCGGCCCGCAGCGCTTCCGCCCCGCGCAGCACGGCATGCGTGACGGCCATCGGCGAGCCCTGCAAGAGGGCCACGCCCTCCTTCGGCCCGGGCACATACGGCTCGACGCCCCGCTTCGCGAGCGCCTCGGCCGCCGGCGTCTCCACCCCGCCTTCGAGCACCACCCCCATCCCCAGCAAGGTCTGAAAAGCGTGCGACAGCGGGATGATCTCGCCGGCCGAACCGAGCCCACCGGCCGGCACCGCCGGGCAGAACCCGTCGTTCAGCCGGTCCACCAGATAAGCCACCACTTCCGCGCTGACGCCGGTCTCCGGCATCAGCAGGTCCCGCAGCCGGACCGCGAGCAGCGCGCGCACGTCCCGCTCCGGCAGCCACGGCGGCCCGCCCACCGCGCGCCCGGCGAGCAGCCGCGCCTGGTGCCCCGACTGCTGCTCCTCGGTCAGCCGGGTACCGGCCAGCCGCCCCATCCCGGTGTTCACCCCGTAGACCGGCCGTCGCGCGGTCAGCAGCGCTTCGAGGACCCGCTCCCGGTTCGCCGCCACCGACGCCAGCAGCTCCGGCGACACTTCGACCGGCGCGCCGTCCGCGACCGCGCGCACCATGGCCGCGTCGAGCCGGCCCGGCTCGGTGATCACCGGTACGGCAGCATCGTGCCGACGTCCGCGTCCTCCGCCCGGCGCAGGATCATGTGCGCCACCGCCAAGTCCGTTGTGGACAGTCCGCGGTGCCAGAACAGGATCCGCTCGCGCTCGTGCTCCCGGCCGGGACGGTTGCCGGCCACCACGTCCCCGATCTCGGCGTGCACCCGCTGCTCGGTGAGCAGCCCGGCGTCCAGCTGCGGCCGCAGCGCGCCGAACCGCGAATGCCCGGAGCGGGACTCGCGCCAGTCGTCCACCACGACCTTGTCCACCGCGTCCAGCAGGTCCAGCTCCAGCGCGCTGATCGTGCCGTAGGGCACCAGAAACGAGCCGGGCCGCAGATAATCCTTGCGCACCAGCGGTTGCGGCTCGGTGAGCCGGGACGCCTCGACCATGATGTCGGCGCCGTCCAGCGCCTCGGCCGCACTGTCCACCGCGCGCACCGGCTTGCCGAGGTGCTCGGACAGCCGCCGCGCGAACGGCTCCCGCGACTCGGCCCGCCTGCTGGTCACCCTGATCTCGGCGAAGTCGAAGATCGAGTCCAGCAGCACCACGTTCCACCATGCGGTGCCCCTGGCGCCGATGTGCCCGAGCACCCGCGAATCCCGGCGCGCCAGGTACTTGGCGCCGACCGCGGTCATCGCACCGGTGCGCGCGTCGGTGATCATGGTGCCGTCCACGATCGCCATCGGCATCCCGGTGTCCGGGTCGAGCAGCAGGATCAGCGCCATCTCGCTGGGCAGCCCGCGTTCGAAGTTGGCCACGAAGTCGCCGACCACCTTGACGCCGCTGACCTGCTTGTCCGACAGGTGGCCCCGCAGCACGTTGAAGTGGCCCTTGCCGCCGTTGTCCGGCACCAGGTGGGTGCGCGGCTCGAAGACGACCCGGCCGCGGCCGTGATCGGCCAGCACGTCCTCCACCGCGGCCACGATGTCCGCGTCGGTCACGCCAAGCGAGTCGATGTCGGCACCGGAGAGGTACCGCATCCAAACGCTGGTCATCCGGCCGGCCTTGCCAGGTCCTCGATCACTTCGGCGCCGGGCAGCGCGGCCAGCAGCGACCCGGTGACCAGCAGTTTGCTGCCACGGATCCCGCTGCCGATGATCAGCTCGGGCGAGTCCGCCACGGCCTTGTCCACCAGCAGCGGCCAGTCCGCCGGCAGCCCGACCGGGGTGATCCCGCCGTACTCCATCCCGGTCAGCTCGACGGCCTCGGCCATCGGCGCGAAGGACGCCTTGCGCACGTCCAGCCGACGCTTGATCGCACCGTTCACGTCGGCGCGGGTGGTGGCGAGCACCAGCGCGGCCGCGTAACGCAACTCGCCGGCGCGCTTGCCGGCCACCACCACGCAGTTCGCGGAGGCGGTCAGCGGCGAGGAGTACGCGGCGCAGAATTCCGCGGTGTCGGCCAGTTCGGGGTCGATAGCTGCGACGCCCACCTCGTCGCCAAGGTCATCCCGGCCGAGCGCGGCCAGCGCCTTGGCCACGGGTTCGGCCAGCAGGTCGGTGCGCTGGGCGGCGGGCTCGACGGTCAGCGTGCCGGCAATGGTCCAGATGCTCACCGCACCAGGTTAGCTACCAGCTCCGGCCGCCGCGCTGGACCTCGATCAGCTTCGGCCGGACGTCCACCAGGTAGACCAGCACGGCGATGATGGCGACCAGCCAGAAGATCTGGCCGGTGCCGTAGAACCCGGCGAAACCGAGCACCACGGTGCTGCCACCGGTGATGGCCGCCCAGATCGGCTTGGTCTTGCGGTCGGCGACGGTGTAGGCGTCCGGACGCTGCGTGAGGGCATGCACGAACGCAAAGACCCCAGCCAGCGTCCCGGCCCAGTCGATGGCGATGCAGATCCACTGCGCGATGAGCGGCACGCCACCAGCCTACGTCAGCGGGAGGACACATTCAGGGCCCGGCACCTGGAGCAGGTGCCGGGCCCTTCACGGCCGCCGTCTACTTGGCGGGCTTGGAACCGTTGGCCGGCTTCTTGGCCGCCGGGGTCGTGCTGCTGGTGGTGGAGCGGCGGGTGGTGCTGGCCGCGCGCGGGGCCGTCTTGTTGGCGGCCTTGCGGCTGGCGCTGCGGGTCTCGTGCGCCACGTCGTCGCCGATCTCCTCGACCTTCTCGGCCACCTCACCGGCGACCTCGGTCACCCGGTTGGCGGTCTTCTCGCCGACCGAGCGGGTGCGCTTGGTGACCTTGCCGAGCACGTCGTCCACCCGGCCGCGGGCCTCGGTGGTGACGTCGTCCACCCGGTCCTGCGCGGTGCGAAGCGCGTCCTCCAGCTGCTCGAGGGCCTTCTTCACCTGCGGCTGGGCGGCGATCTTGTCCCAGGCCTGCTCGCCCGACTCGGCCAGTTTGTTGTACAGCTTCACGGCCGCGTCGGTGTACTCGTCGATGACCTTGCGCAGCTCCGCCGGGTCCAGCTTCTCGCGCAGGCTGTCCACGTCGGTGGGCAGCTCTTCGAGGTTCTTGCGGGCGGACTCGCTGCTCTCGGTGACCCGGTCCTTGGCCTTGCTCACCGCGTCCGCGACGGCCTGGCTGGCCAGGTTGCCGGCGCCGAGCACGGCCAGCAGCGGGGTGCGGACCTGCTCGACCGCGCTGTTCACGGCCTTGCGGACGTCATCGTTCCTGGGGGTGGTCATGCTGGTTCACTCCTTAACGCGGCGGCGCTGTCCGGCCGCTCGGCTGGGGGTTCTACTGGGGTTTCGTTCTGGTGGGCCGCCTGGTTCTCCCGGCGGAAGGACTCGTAGACGTCGAGCAGCACCTGCTTCTGCCGCTCGGTCAGCTCGGTATCGGCCCGGATCGAGTCCGGGACCGGCCCGCCGGTGGGCAGGTCGAGAATGCCGGCCTGCACATACAGCGCTTCCGCCGATATCCGCAGTCCCTTGGCGATCTGCTGCAGGATCTCCGCACTGGGCCTGCGCACGCCACGTTCGATCTGACTCAGGTACGGATTGGACACCCCGGCCAGTTTCGACAGCTGCCGCAACGAGATCTTCGCGTTGCTGCGTTGCTGACGGATGTACTCGCCGATGTCGGAGGCTATGTCGGCAACCTTTTCCATCGGACCCGCCGACGGTTCCGACGTTTTCGCGGCCTCATCCGGTGCTGCCATTCGGTCACCTCCTCGCGACAAGACCAACGGTACGCGCGAGTGCTAGCAGTTGCAAGCACTCTGCTTGCAACCATCGGGTGTGTCTTGAGTCACCGGTTACGGTGGGAAAATGGGTACGGCCACGCGACGGCGGCGGCTCGTGGACGCCTTGCGGCGGGACGGGGCGCTGACCGACCCCCGGTGGATCGACACGTTCCGCAAGGTGCCGAGACACCCGTTCCTGCCCCGGTTCTTCGTGCCGGAGAACGGGCTATGGCGGGCGGTCGCGGCCGGGGACGACGACTGGCTGGACCGGATCTACACCGACCGGGTACTGGTCACCCAGCTCGACGACGACCCGTCCGCCTGGCAGGACGCGCGCCTGCGCGGCCCGTTGCCCGGCACGCCGACCTGCTCGTCCAGCATGCCGGCGATCATGGCCATCATGCTGGAGGAGCTGCTGGTGGAGACCGGAAACCGGGTGCTGGAGGTGGGCACCGGCACCGGCTACAACGCGGCACTGCTCTGCCATCTGCTCGGTTCGACAAACGTGTCCACAGTGGACATCGACCCGAGCCTGGTGGCCTCCGCCGGCGCGGCACTGGCCGAGCACGGTTTCCACCCCGACTGCCAGGTCGCCGACGGGGAACGGGGACTGCCCGCGAACGCCCCGTACGACCGGGTGCTGTGCACCTGCTCGGTTTCGGCGATCCCGCCGGACTGGCTGGCCCAGACGGTGCCCGGCGGGCTGGTGGTCACCACGCTGAACCGGCCGATCGGCGCCGGGCTGGTCCGGCTGACCGCGGGCGAGGGCGCCACCGGGCGGGGCCGGGTGCTGGCCCGTGACGGCCGCTTCATGCCGCTGCGCGCGCACCGCCTTGCCGATCCGCCCGCCGTGCTCCCGGCCGGAAACGGGGCGGAGCAAAGGACTTCGCTGCCGATCTCGGCCGTGCTCAACCCGTCCAGCCGGTTCGAGTTCTTCGCCGGGCTGGCGCTGCCGCAGGTGGCGGCCACCTACGACCCGGCGGACCCCGAGTCCACCGTGCTGGTGCATCCGGACGGTTCCTGGGTCAGCCACACCGCCGCCGACGGCCGGTACGCAGTACGGCAGGGCGGCGAACAACGGCTGTGGGACCTGGTGGAATCCGCCTACCAGGACTGGAAAGCGCTCGGCGAACCCAGCCGAGAACACTTCGGCCTCACCGTCACCCCGGAATCACAGGAGTTCTGGCTGGACGGCCACGACCACCGCTGGCCGCTGGCAGTAGGACCTCAGGTATGAGACTGGCTGTCCGTTCTCAGTGGAGCTTGCGGAGCCTCAGTAAGTTGGCAGCGACGCCAGACCACCGGCCAACTTCTTCATCGTCCAAACGCCCACGCCACCATCAGCGGGAACTCTTCGCGCCAGAATGCGTCGCCGTGCGATCCGACCCGCTCGTTCAACATGACGTCCGCCCCTGCATCGCGCAGCGCGTCCGCCCACCGGGTCGCGTTCCGGAGGAAGAACGGCTCCAGCGTGCCGGCGACGAGGTACGTGCGCGGAAGCGAACTCGGCATGGCCGCAGGTGGCCGATAGCCCCCACCAGGGGAGGCGCATAAGACCGTACCGTAGACGTCCGGATGCTGAAGCCCCATGGCCAACGCCAGCTCTCCGCCGGCCGAGACACCGCACACCGCGGTGCGCTCGGCGGGCAGGGCCACTCCGAACCGCGATCGCGCCCATTGGCCGACGTCCTCGCCGAAAAACCTCTCGTGCGCCGAGAACCGCTCCGGCTCGAAGCCCGGCGAGTATTCGCGGAGCCGCAGGGTCTCATCGGCGGGGCGGTGCACACCGATGATCGCCGTGGACGGTACGTCCGCGGCCTCAAGGTCACCACCCCATTGTGCGATCAACTCGCCGTCACCGGCGAACACCACCGCCTCGGGCCGATCCGCCGGGACGTAGACCGTGACCTGGCGACCTCCGTCGTACTCGAAGGTCTCGGTGACCAGCTCGCCCGCGAGTGACATCGTCGATTCCTCCGGTCAGCAGCGCCATCAGCCACGTCTACAAAGTGTGAAGCTAGCGGATTTCTTCGTTTGCCGATCCAGTCGCCGCTGGCGAGACGACGAAGGCTGTACCGGATGGTCGAAGGTGAGCCGGGCCTGACGCTGCGACAGGCTCTCGGAGGAGAATCGCGTCGCGGTGATCCGGCGGAAGCAGTCGTCACAGTCGGCACCCACTGATTTCTTGCCCTAGCCGAGGAAATGCCAAGAGTTTGAGACTGATCATTGGTGACGTCACCGTGAGACAACCGAGAACGCCCAGGTCACGCAAGATCGACCTGCCACGAGCGGCGAGACCCTGCACTAGCCTCGTCTGCATGAATTCTGCCCGGTTCGTGATGCCGTCAACCGCTCCGACATTCGGGCACGTGCGGCTGCGAGCTTTTGAGGATTGCGATGTGGACATGGTGATGAACCTGTCGACTGATTCGTACGTGCCGAAGATCGGCTCGCTCCCGGGCAACGCCAGCCGTGAGGACGCTCTCGCGTACATCGAACGACAGCTCGGCCGGCTCGACACCGGAGCTGGTTACTCCTTCTGCGTGGCGGACAAGGACACCGGCGACGCGCTGGGGACGGCCGGGCTGCACCTCGCACCCATCGCCGCGGGCCGGGCGACAGCGGGGTACTCCGTCGCGCCTCGTGCGCGGGGCCGCGGGGTCGCGGGCCAGGCGCTCACCGCGCTGACGCGGTTTGCCTGGTCCATCCCGGAGCTGTATCGCATCGAGCTGTATATAGAGCCGTGGAATGTCGCCTCCATGCGTTCGGCTGAAGTTGCGGGATATGCGCACGAGGGCCTCCTTCGCAGCCATCAGGAGATCGGCGGCAAGCGGGTGGACATGCTCCTGTACGCCGCGATCAGACCGACCGACTAGCCCCGAACGCCGCCGGTCGCCGTCTTCCTGGTTGGGACCGGTCCCTGTGCGGTGCTGCATCATCGCGACATGACGACTGTGACATTCCGGCGCCTAGCTGCCACGGTATGTGCGCTCATGACGACAGGTGCCTTGGCGGGCTGCGGCAGCGCAGAGGTGGGTGACGCAAGCGCGCCGGACACAGCCTCGAAGAGCTCAACCAGTCCCCCAACCAGCAGCTCGGCGGCCGAGTCCGTCCCGACCTCGATCCAGCCGAGCGCACAGGACGGTACGAACTACGACGCCTGTTCGGGTGGTGACTGTGAGGTCGCCGTGTCCAATCCGGTCACGATCACGTTGTCCGATTCTCCGATCGACGCCGGTCCCTTTACGGTGCAGAAGGTGAGCGCCGACAGCGTTGAGGTGAGCATGGCCCTCCCCGCCGGCCCCAGTCTCAGCACCACCATCGAGACGGGCTGCACGACTGCCTTCCAAGGGAACAACGCCAGCGGGCTGGCTGTCACATCATGCTCGGGAGAACCGGAAGATATCCTCGGTATGTACATCAAACAAATGGTGACGGTCAAGAATATCACCGACGGTACCGCAATTCTGAACCTGAAATCCGAGTAAAGCCTTGAACCGGCCCCGGCGGGACCGGTTCAAGGCGATTATCGTCTACCGGAAATTACGGGTTGATCGGCGCGAGCCGCCAATGCTGCTTGGCGCCGCCCCAGCAGTCCCAGATCATCGCGCGAGCACCGAGGTCGTGTCCCTCGCCCGCGATGTCGAGGCATTTCTGGTTGAGCTGGGATCTGATCTCGTAATAGCCGTTGCCCACGTCAGCGAGCCGCCAGTGCTGCTTGGCGCCACCCCAGCAGCTCCACTGCATGGCCGGAGCGCCCTGGTCGTGGCCTTCACCCTCCACATCCAGGCACTTCTGGCTGTTGAGCGGGCGGATCTCGTAATAGCCGCTGCCCACATCGACGAGTCGCCACTTCTGGTTGGCCGGGCCCCAGCAGTCCCACATGACCACCGGCGTCAGGTCGGCGTTGTTGCCGCCGCGGACGTCCAGGCACTTCTGGTTGAGCTGGGTCCTGATCTCGTAGTACTGGTCGGCGGCCGGGGCCACGGATCGGTCGGCCGGAGCCGCGGTGGCGGTACCCGAGGCGAAAAGAAGCGCCGCAGCAGCCGCGACAACTCCGAGACAATGTTTGATCTTGACCATATCGTTCGAAACTCCCCTGGTTCGAAACCCGTTGACCTGGAACCTCATAAACCTGGCACAGGGTTTCGACGCGGGAAGCGGCCAAGAGGCGCACCGCTCGGGCAGCACGTGGTTCACCTTCGGGCGAGCCAATGGCGGCGGCCATTCACCGCGCCGGGACGCACTCCGTCAAGAACATCCGCCATTCGGCCGAACCGAACGACAACGTGCCGCCGGCACGATCCTTGGTGTCCCTGACCAGCACCCCACGCAGCTGGAAGCCCACCTCGACGCAGGTTCCGCCATTGGCGCTGTAGCTGCTCTTGCGCCAGACAGTACGCAGCTCCGGGGCGCCCATGGTGGTCCTCCAGCTAGGTGTAGCGATCAGTTGCCGCGGCGGCAATCAACTCCCTCGATTGTGGCTCATCGAGCGCTACAACCGCCAGCTTGCCCAGGACACGGCGGTACGACGCTATTTCCTGGTGCGTCTCCAGGAACAGGCAAGAGGTCTCACTGTCCAGATAAACGACCGGCCTGACCTCGTTGAAGTCCAGCAAGGTGAAGGGTCCGGCCAGACCGGCATGCACGCCGACACCGGCCGGTACCACTCGTAGCGAGATGTAGGGACGGACGGACATCCTGAGCAGGTGGTGCAACTGCTCCGACATGATCTCGGTACTGCCCACGCACCGCCAAAGAACGAATTCTTCCAAGAGGAACGAGAACTGTGGTCGGTGTTCCTTGGAGAACAGGCATTTCCGGTCCATGCGTGCCCGAACGCGGTCTTCGACCTCAGCTACCGACAAATCGGCCTGTCCGGAGATCAGCGCTCGCGCGTAGTCCTCGGTTTGCAGCAGGCCGTGCACCACGACCATCTGGAAGTGGCCGATGCTCACCGCCTTGTCCTCGTGAGTGACCAAGGTCTGCACCTGTTTGGGCAGGCGGTCGCCGTACTGCTGCAGCCAACCTGGTGTCGAGCGCCCTTCGCAGAGCCCCAGCAACCTTTCGCGTTCGTCGCGCGGGGTGTTGCAGACACCCATGAAGGTGGCCACTTCGACCGGATCGCCACCGCGTTTTCCGCTCAGCAGACGGGAAACGGTGGAGTCCTCCCAGTCGAGCCTGCGGGCGCGGATAGTGGGTTCGCGGTCTTCCATGAATCGAAAGTAGCGCCGCCCACGGACAAATCCGGGGTGTCGCGCGTTTTGCCGATGGGACAACCCCCGATCAGCTTACCGGCCCCCGTCGCCGTCGTGAGTGAAAAGTGTTGTCCGGGCAACACTTTTCACTCACGACGCCAGTCGGCCAGATATCCATTCATAGGCGTAATCCGCCGCGTCCCCTACCCCGGCGTCCGTGGTGTCGAAAAGGTCGACCGGCGGATCGAGGGTGGCCGCCGAAGAACGCAGCCATTCGTTGAACTCCAGCATCTCCTCGATTCGCGGCTCGTCCCATTCCCGCCACCGCGGGCGGACGCGCAGCCGTTCGGCCAGCGTCGCGGATTCCCCGACCAGCGCCAGATAGTGGATGTCCGAGAAGAAGACCCGCTCCGGCAGCGGTTCGAACTCGGGCGGCACCACGGTCCCGCAGAGCACCACCGGGGTGCCGTTCTGATGGATCATCGCGGCCATCCGCAGCCAGGTCGCGCGGAACTCCGGATGGCCGTCCACGTCGTCGCGCAGCCCGGCGGTCCACAGCACGTCCTGTTCCAGCACCACGGCGCGGCCGGCCAGCCGCCTGGCCAGGATCGGGCCCACGGTGGACTTGCCGGCCGCACTCGGCCCGGTCAGCGCGAACAGCGGCAGCCGGTGAAAGGGCCACCGGTGCGCGCAGCGCGCGCAGACCAGCACCTCGCCGGAGACCACCGGCCGGTCCGCGCGGTCCCCGCAGGCGGGGCAGATGCGCAGATCGAGCACCGCGTCAGTCGAACAGGTTCTCGAGGAAGCTGCGCTTGCGGTGACCCCGGTGCCCGCCATGCCCGCCGTAGGGGCGCGGGGAGTCGCCGTAACCATGACCGCCGCCGTATGGCCGCGGCGAGTCACCGTAGCCGCCCCGGAAGGGACGGGGCGAGTCACCGTGACCGCCGCGGAAGGGACGGGGCGAGTCGCCATGGCCGCCGCGGAAGGGACGCGGGGAGTCGCCGTGCCCGCCCTGCCCGTAGTGCGCGGTCGGCGCGTGACCGCCCGCGTAGGGCGGCGGCTTGTGGCCGTAGTAGGAGTTCTCCGCGCCGACGATCCGCTCCAGCTCCCCGTGGTCGAGGAAGATGCCGCGGCAACCTTGGCACTGCTCGATGTGGATGCCGCTCTTGTCGACCGTCTGCAACACGTTCTGGCACTTCGGACAAATCACGTATCACAGCCTACGCATATCCGGGCGCGCGCGGGACGGCTAACACGCACAGAGGCAGAAAGGATGTCCGGCGGGATCGGCGTACACCCGGAAGCCCGAGGTGATGAGGCCCTGGTCGTCGAGAACGACCGCGCCGAGGCGCACCGCGCGCTCGTGCGCGGCGGCCAGGTCGGTGACCGTCAGGTCGAGATGCGCCTGCTGCGGCCGGGCCTGCGAAGGCCACTCCGGCGCCTGGTACTCGGCGACCCGCTGGAACTCGAGCTTCGCGCCGCCGTGCGGGTTGGTCAGGCTCACCCAGTCCGTGCCGGGCTCTGGATCGTCCGGCCATTCGAGCAGCCGGGCGTAGAAGTCCGCGAGGGCGTCGGGATCGGGACAGTCCAGCACGATCGACCCGAAGGTCGGTACCGCGGGCGCACTCATGTTCGCTCCTTCGGTCTCCATAACCAGCGACTGGATTATGCTGGTTACCTTTCCTGGCCGCAACCGGTGTCCGTCCTACACTGGTGAGGTGAGCGAAGAGCCGGCCGAGCACCCCGATGTCTCGCTCGTGCTCGGCTTCCTGAACACCCTCGACGTCGACGAGGGCACCGACCTGCTGGCCGACCCTGGCTCCTGGCAACGCTGGGCCCGCGACCACGCGCTCGGCCCCGGTTCGCTGACGGCCGCCCGCTCGGCACGGGAGGGCCTGCGCGCGGCCATCGGCGACCCGGCCGCCCGGCCCGGCTCGCCGCGCACCGCCGTGCAGGTGGGACTCGTCGGCGGTGAACCGACGCTGGTCGCCACCAACGCCGTCGGCGCGGTACTGGCCGCCGCGACCAGGCTGGCCGTGCGCGGCGAGTGGGCGCGGATGAAGATCTGCCCCGCCGACGACTGCCGCTGGGCCTTCTACGACCACTCCCGCAACCGCTCGCGAACCTGGTGCTCGATGCGCGTCTGCGGCAACCGCGAGAAGGCACGCGCCTGGCGCGAACGCGCCGTCAACCAGGACGTCACCCAGTCTTCGTAATCCCGGCATCCACCGGTCGTTGTCCCCAGGGGTTACCCACAGGCATCTGTGGACAACCCGTCCTACTGTGGACAACCTCGCGAAACCGCAGGTCAGCGACGGCACCCCGGCCTGTGGACGGATGCCGTGGCCGATCTTGCCGACCCGGCGGGCTGACACCCGTCCGAGGGAGCGCTCTACCCAGGGAAACCCCAGGTCAGAACAGCAGCTGCGCCGCCGCGTAGATCACCAGGCCGGCCAGCGCGCCGACCACGGTGCCGTTGATCCGGATGAACTGGAGGTCGCGGCCCACCTGCAGCTCGATCTTGCGCGAGGTCTCCTCGGCGTCCCAGCGCTCCACCGTGTCGGTGATGATCGTGGTGATCTCGCCGGCGTAGTTCCGCACCACGTAGGCCGACGCACCCTCTACCCAGTTGTCCACTTTGGACCGCAGGGTGTCGTCGGAGATCAGCCGCTCGCCGAGGCCGCGCAGGCCCTCTCGGACCCGCTTGCGCAGCTCGCTGGACGGGTCCTCGGCGGCGGTCAGCAGCATCTCCTTCGCGGTCGCCCACGCGGAGCCGATCAGCTTCTGCACCTCGCCGTGTTCGAGCACCTGCATCTTGACCTGCTCGGCCCGCGCCATCGTGTCCGGATCGTGCTGCAGGTCGCCGGCGAACTCGACGAGGAACTTGTCCAGCGCGAGCCGCATCGGATGGTTCACGTCGGTCTTCACCGCCCACGCGAAGGAGAGCACCTCGCCGTAGACCTTGTCCGCGAGCATCTCGTCCACGAACTTCGGCGACCAGGACGGCGCCCGGTCCGACACCACCCGCAGCATCGTGCTGTGGTTGTCGCGCACCCATTCGTAGCCGCGGTCGCACATCAGGTCCACCAGCTTGTGGTGCGCGCCGTCCTCGAAGACCTGCCCGAGCAGCTTGCCAAGCGGCGGCCCCCACGGCTGGTCCACCACCCGGCGCACCACGGCCTGCTCCATCACCGCCTGCACGTCCTCGTCCCGGAGCACGGTGACCGCGCCGCGCACCACGGTGGACAGCTCGGCGGTGACCCGCTCCGCGTTCTCCGGCTGCGAGAGCCAGCCGCCGAGCCGCTTCGAGATGTCCACCCGGCGCAGCTTGTCGCGCACCACGGCCTCGGACAGGAAGTTGGAGCCGACGAACTCACCGAGGCTGGAGCCCAGCGCGTCCTTCTTGCTCGGGATGATCGCGGTGTGCGGGATCTTCAGCCGCAACGGATGCCGGAACAGCGCGGTCACCGCGAACCAGTCGGCCAGCGCGCCGACCATGCCGGCCTCGGCCGCGGCGCGCACGTAACCGACCCAGCCCGGCCAGCCCGCCGACTGGGCCCAGCCGGCCAGCAGGAAGATGACCGTCGCCCCGAGCAGGAAGGACAGCGCCACCAGCTTCATCCGGCGCAGTCCAGCCTGCTTGGCGTGTTCGTCCGCGGGTCCGCCCGGCGGGTCCGCCGGGACCGGGCGCCGGGGACCGTCGATCCTGCTGCGTTCGGCCGCTGTCAGTTGCTCCACAGGCCCATTGTCCGTGAGGATCTGAAATCGTGCGTAAACCTGCTCTAGTCCCCCGCCTGCGGCCGTTCACTTCGACCATCTTCGCGGAGATGACCGCGCTGGCCGGCCGCTTCGACGCGGTCAACCTCGGCCAGGGCTTCCCGGACACGGACGGGCCGGTGGCCATGCTGAACGCGGCGAAGGACGCCCTGTTCGGCGGGGCGAACCAGTACCCGCCGGGCCCCGGCAGGCCCGAGCTGCGCGCGGCCATCGCACGGCACCGCACGCGGTACGGCACCGAGTACGACCCCGACCGCGAGATCCTGGTCACCGCGGGCGCCACCGAGGCCATCGCGGCCAGCCTGCTCGCGCTGACCGAGCCCGGCGACGAGGTCATCGTCATCGAGCCCTACTACGACTCGTACGCGGCGTCGGTCGCGCTGGCCGGCGCGACCCGGAAGGTGGTCTCGCTTGCACCGGGTGAAAGCGGCCGGTTCGCCCTCGACGTGGCCGCGGTGCGGGCCGCGATCACCCCGCGCACCCGCGCGATACTGGTGAACTCCCCGCACAACCCGACCGGCACGGTGTTCACCGCCGCCGAGCTCGAAGCACTGGCCGCGCTCTGCGTGGAGCACGAGCTCCTGGCCATCACCGACGAGGTGTACGAGCACCTGGTGTTCGACGACGCGGCGCACGTGCCGCTGGCCACGCTGCCCGGGATGCGGTCGCGGACGGTCTCCATCTCCAGCGCCGGCAAAACGTTCAACTGCACCGGCTGGAAGATCGGCTGGGTGTGCTCGACGCCGGAGCTGGTCGCCGCGGTGAAGGCGGCCAAGCAGTTCATCACCTTCGTCTCCGGCGGCCCGCTGCAACCGGCCGTGGCGTACGCACTGGACCACGAGCTGGAGTGGGTCGAAGGGCTGCGCACCGCGCTGGCCGGCAAACGCGACCGGCTCTCCGCCGGGCTCGCCGAAGCGGGGTTCGACGTCCGGCCCAGCGCGGGCACCTACTTCGTCTGCGCGGACGTCCGGCCGCTCGGCTTCACCGACGCGACCGAGCTCGCCTGGCAGCTACCCGAACGGGTGGGGGTGGCCGCGGTACCGGTCAACGTCTTCACAGATCACCCGGATGAGTGGAAACACGTGCTGAGGTTCGCGTTCTGTAAGCGGGACGAGGTGCTCGACGAGGCCATCGTCCGGCTGCGCAAGCTGGGCTGAGTCGCTACCGATATTCAGCGATATTCGAAACCGTCCGCGAGCAGTCGCCGCCGGATCGTCTCGAAGCTGCGGCTGCGCAGCGGCCCCACGCTGCCGGGCTCGATGCCCAGCTCGGCGGCGATCTCCGGATAGGAAAGGCGGGGCTCGCGCAGCAGCAGGAGGATCAGCCAGCGCTGCCGGTCGGGCAGCTGCCGGACCGCGCGCCGGAAGGCCAGCTCGCGCTCGGCGCGCAGCACCACCAGTTCCGGTGACACCGCATTCTCGTACTCGCGATTCTCACAGGTCTCGATTACTTCGTGCCGCCGCCCGGCCAGGGTGCCGATGGCCAGCCGGCGCGCCGTGGTGGCCAGCCAGCCGGGCAGCCGGCTCGGCTCGCGCACCGCGGAGATGCGCTGGGCAAGCTGCAGCCAGGTGCTCTGGCACAGGTCGAGCGCGTCCGCCTCGCCGAGCCGGTACCCCCTCGCCACGCCGAGGATCACCGCGGAAAGACCGGCTACCAACGAGTTCCACGCCGCCTGATCACCGCGGAGGGCGCGTGACAGCAACTCACCGAAATCTGCTTCGGACACCGGGCCTTCTCCCGTCCTGGTCGACAGGCCGCCAGGTGGCGACCAATTGCGACTGAGACGGCACGCTCCGCGCACAGGCTCCGCAAAAGCTCAGGTCAGCGAGAAGTAGAGTAGTTGTACTCGGCTCGGCCAATCCGGTAATAATCGTCCCCGGGGAAACCCAGAGTGATCAACATCGGACCCGCCGGCACCGGAGCCGGTACGTCCGTTCCGCCGTACGGGGTGGATCGAACGCGGCCGAGGTGAAACACTCCGGACCAATGCTAGAAAGAGTGCAGCCCCGGGGGTGCTACGACGTGGCCGGATGAGACCCCATTGAAGATCAGCTGCGCGTGACGATCACGCGAGCCAAAGGCCCGGACGGTGGTGATGGCGGTGGAAAGCACGGCAATCGTGCGCCGCACCGGCCGAATGCTGCCCAGGCACGCCACCCGGCTGCTGATCGTCGCTGGTCTCTCCTTCGCCGGCTGGCTGCTCGCGCTGCTGCTCAGCCCGGCCGCGAGCGCCGACGAGCCCACCCTGCCGGGTGACCAGAGCGGCAGCGGCCAGACCGAGACGTCCGCCGGCCCGCTCCCGGCCGAGAACTCCGGAACTGACACGATCACGAACGACGCTGACAGTACCGGCTCCGCGGACAACGCGAAAACGGAGACCCCGGAACAGCCTGCGCAGTCCGAGCCCGAGTCCGGGTCCAGCGAGACCGGCGAAACCACCGCAGCCACCGAAGCCACCGCCTCCCGGCAGACCGAGAGCGAGCCGGCCGCGCAGCGCAAGCGCACGGCACCGCAGCCGGCCGCCGGCGGCGGGCTGCTCGGCCTGGTCGGCAACACCGTGAACGGTGTGCTGGGCGTGGTCGGCAACACCGTCGGCGGCGTGCTGAACACGGTCGGCGCGGTCAGCGACGCGGTGCTGTCGCCGATCACGCGCGACTGCCCGCCGGCGGAGCTGCCCGACCTGCTTCCCCAGCCCGGCCCGGTCGGCGACGCACCGACACCGGGGCACAGCGGGGGCGGCGTGACCATCGCCGTCCCGGCCGACCAGCGCGCCGAACTCGGCGCGCACGCCGGTACCCAGCCCGGCGACCAGCCGCAGCCGGTGATCCCGGGCGGCGACGCCGACCGGCCGGAAGCGCCGGCTCCGGTCCAGACCCAGCGGAGTTCGTCTCCCGCGCAGAACCATCAGGCACGCAGCTGGCACGCGCCCGCCGCAGAGCATCAGCAGGCGGGCGGCGACGTCGAGGCGAACGCCGGCGGCGGCTCGTCCGGCGGCGGTCAGCTGCCGAGCGCGCCCAGCGCGCTGATGGTGGCGCCCTGCGCCGCTTCGCCGGGGCACGACAACTCCGGTGGCGGGCGGCAGCAGCTCGGCGTGACCACGTCCACCGCGGACACCACCCAGCTTCAGCTGATCGGCACGAGTCGTCAGCACTCGGCCGACGGAGCGGGCAGAGATGCCGCGCTGCCGACCGCCTCACCCGACTGACCCTGGCGGTTAGGCCGGGGAGAGCCCTGTCCAGACCAAGATCAACTTCTTGGGTCGCAGGCATGAAAGTACCGCTCCCGCCCCGGCATCGAACGACCTTTCCGTTCATTACCAAGGGGTTCTCGCCATGACCAACATTCTTCCCGATCGGCCGACCGCGCCCGGCCGGGTCGGGGCCTGGTCCCGGCGTCGCGCTGCCCCCGCGGCGCCGGGACCTACACCGGGCGCGCGTCGGGCGCTCCTGTTCACCGCGCCGAACAGGGGCATCAGCCCGATGCGCGCCTGAGTCGCGCGCTTCCCGGCACGTCGAGGGGCTGTGCCGGGAAGCAGCCGCGGCACCCTGCCCGGTTCGCCGGATGGGGACGCAGCCGGTGCGCTGGATGTCAATCGCCGTTGTACTTCCCTGGAGCGACGGACCCACATCCAGCGCACCGGCTGTTTTATGCCCTGGCCAGGTCGGCACTACGCTCGACGCTATGGCCGAACACCTGCTCGTCACCACCACTGCACCGGATCGCGAGACGGCGAACAGGCTGGCCGCCTCCGCGGTGCAGGCCAAACTCGCCGCTACAGCTCAGGTGCACGGCCCCGTCACGTCCTTCTTCTGGCATTTGGGCGTACAGGGTGAAGGCGAGGAGTGGCTGGCCTCGTTCAAGACCACAGGCGACCGCTACACCGCACTCGAAGCACACCTGATCGCCGAGCACACCTGGCAAAACCCGGAGGTCACCGCCATCGCTCTGGCCCGAGGGTCGGCGGGCTATCTGCACTGGCTGGAAACAGCGACCACACCCGAGTCCTGACTCAGCTTCCAATTCGTTCGAGTGCAGCACCCACCTCAGGCACCGCTCGATGAACGGCGAGCTTGCGTGCCACGTTCGTGATCCGCGCTGACGGACGAACCGAAGCAACCCCGTTGGCCAGTTCGAATGCCTTCTCCAACGTGCTCGCCGATTGCTCCACCTCACGGGCTTGGAGGTAGGAACCGGCCAGCCAGGTCAGGTAGAGCGCCTTGTCGCGAGCATGCGTGTCGTCAAAGCCGGACAACACAGATTCGAGCACGGGTACCGCCCGAAGTGGTCGGCACAGCTCGGTCCAACAACGACCGGCCATGATATCGACCTCGTTCCGGTCCACCCAGAACACCCAGTCCGGCTCACGACGATCATCCTGCTGCTCAAGGACCTCACGCGCGCGAGCCAACGAGTCTTCCGTCTGCCGCGCGTCTCCGACAACCGCATACGACCACGCCTTGCGTTCCAGCAGGAGTGCTTTCACTCGCGGTGTCGCCACCGCGCGAGCCTTTTCGTAGGATGCGAAGGCGGTTTTCGTGCCGTCGCGCGCTGTACACGTTTCCTGGTAAGCGACGAAAGCAAGGGCATTTCCGGCCAGCGCGCCATCTCCGGCTTCTTCCGCCGCTGCCAGGCTGGTCGTGTAGTGGACACGGGCCCGAGCATGTCGCCCGGCATCGAATGCAGCCCAACCGGTGAGCTGGGCCTGTTCGGCCAGCAGAGAGCGCAGGGCTCGGCCAACCTCGTCCGCGTACTGGCCCTCGTTGAGCAGCCGTGCGGTACTACGCAGCTCGGCCGCGTAGATCGAGTAGGTGTCTCCCCCGCCCATGACGTCATCCAGCCGGCGGAGCCTTGCCGTATGCCGTCGCAGGCGATCCACGTCGGCTTCGCCAATTCTGCGGCCACGCGGAAATTCAGCACCAAGCCGCGGCAGTGCCAACCCGGCAAGGCCTCCGATGAACTGACGACGCTGCACCGGGTCACAGACCTCCTCGGGCCGGCTTCGCCGCCGGGCCTTGGCCGCTGCCACAGCGCGCCGCAGCTCGGCTACATCAACACCGAAACTACCAGCGTGATGCTTCTGCCAGAACGGCGTGAGAAGCCGCCCTTCACTTTCCCAGCGTGACACCTCGTTCCTGGTGACCACTCGACCTGCAAGCTCGGACAGCAGTTGGGCCTGCTCGGACTGCGATCGACCGGACTGTTCTCGCAGGTCGCGTAGCAACGGCCCGATCGTCATGTCGCCCATCCGCATCCCTGGCTACCTGTTCTGGCCACCCCTGCGAATGGCCACCCTCGCTGGCGACTCCCCGTCGCGCTGATCGCTGATTGCCTAACAGCGTGACACGCGACGTCGGTACGGCACAGCGGCTGACACGCGGGAAATTATCAAGCCCTGCGCAGTTGGCTTTCCAGTGGGATCAATGACAGAACAGGATCTGGAATGAACCCTCGAGAACAATGGGCATCCGCAGTTGCGGGTGAGATCACGTATCAGAACATCGACGGTCTGCGGCATCACTTGGCGCGGGTCGTGTACGGCCGGGACGGTACGACGATCAAGGCCATGTGCGGACAGATCGCCGACATTCGACAAAATGACCTGACTGGCCCAGCCAAGGAGAACTGCCGCAGGTGCACCACCACATACGCCGCGCTGAACAGGACCAGAGCCCGGCCGAAGACAACCCGGACGGGCGGCTACCAGCCGATCCGCAAAGGCGTGCGGCATCGGACCCTGCTCGACACCGAACCACCGCGTGGCGTGGTCGTGCTCCTGCTGTGCGGCCTGACGCACAAGGTCGTACGTGGCGGCCGACAGGCGCCCTGCCTGTACGACTGTCACGCCTGCGACCAGGTGGACCAGGCAGCAGGGTGACCGGCAGCGGCGCGCAGGACCAGAAGCATCGCCTGTACACACCGGTCATCGGCGGGATGCGGCACCTGACCTGGCTGGCCGAGGCGCCGTCGGTCGGGAGCATGGTCCGGCTGCTCTGCGGCGATGGTTACCAGGTCCGGCCGGGCGCGCAGTTCCGCGCGGCAGCCATCGCCTGCGCACGATGCGACCGAGAATGGTGCCGTCGGATGCTGGAGAACTAGGTGACGGGGAGGTCTGGATCCATTGTGGACGTGCCGTGCAGGGAGGTGGCGGCGGTGGCGAGGCGGCGGACACCTTCGAAGAGGCGGTCGGCGGGGAGGGTGAAGGGGAGGCGCAGCCAGCGTTCCAGTCCACCGTGGACACCGAAGCGGGACGCGGGAACCAGTTGCACACCATGGTTTCCGGCCGCGACGGCGAGCCGGGTGCTCATCGGTTCCGGGAGACGGCACCACAGCGAGAGGCCGCCGGCCGGGACCCGGAAAGACCACTGCGGGCAGTACCAGTTCAGCGCGCCCGTCATCGCGTCTCGCAGCAGGCGGACCTCCTGCCTGCGTTGACGCAGCAGGGTTTCCGGCTCGGCGAGCAGTTCGGCCAGCACCAGCTGCTCGAAGATCGGCGAGCCGAGGTCGAGCCCGGTGCGCGCGGACATCAGCCTGCCGAGCAGTTCCTCGGACGCCCTGATCCAGCCGATCCGCAGGCCGCCCCAGTACGTCTTCGCCGAGGATCCCACGGTGATCGCCCAGTTCCCAGCGAACGCGGCCAGCGGCGGCGGGCCGTCCACCGGGTCGCCTTCGGAGTCCAGCTCGGCCATGGTCTCGTCCACCACCACCGGCGTGCGCGCCCTGGCCAGAATCGCGCCGAGCCGCCGTCTGCCCTCGGTGTCCAGCCGCAGCCCGGTGGGGTTCTGGAAGTCCACGATCAGATATGCCAACCGGGGCGCGGCCTGCCGGAGCGCGGCCTCGATGCCGGCGAGGTCCCAGCCCTGGTCACCGGCCGGGTCCAGCGCGACCGGCACCGGGATGGCGTGCGCCGCGCGGATCGCCTCCAGTGCGTTGGGATAGCTGGGCTGCTCCACCAGCACCCGGTCGCCGGGGCCGGCCAGCAGCCGCAGGCTGAGCACCAGCGCGTGATGCGCGCCGTTGGTGATCATCACCTGGTTCGGCGTGGTCGGCAGGCCCCGCTCGGTGTAGCGACGGGCGATCCGCTCGCGCAGCACCAGCAACCCGCGGCTGCTGTAGCCGGTCTCACCGAGGTGCTCGGCGAGCGCGCGGCGGGCCACGTCCACCGCCGGCATCAGCCCGGCCACGGCCGGCGGCGACGCCCGGCCGAAGTCGATCAGCTCGCTGCCGTCGGGCAGCGCCGGTTCGAGCCCGCCGGTGCGCGGCGATGTGATCCAGGAGCCCGCACCCCGGCGGCTCGCCACCATGCCGCCGGCGCGCAGCCGGTCCAGCGCCGCCCCGATCAGCGTGCGGCTGGCGCCCAGCGACTCGGCCAGCTCGCGCTCGGCGGGCAGCCTGGTGCCCAGCGGCAGCTGGCCGTCCAGCACCAGCAGCTCGATCCCGGCGGCCAGATCGGCCGCGCCCTGACGCGAGCCGCCCCGGCGCCAGGCACCGAGTTTGACGGCCAATCTGGGCCCGGTAATGCGTCCACCCGGTGGGATTTGCGGGTTCATAAGACCAATTATTGCGGATTGGCTATGGTCAACAAGACCAATGCCACCCGATAGTGTGAGCGTGGCTCCTGTAGATCTTGCTCCGGTCCCCGTCTCGGTCAACCCTGGCCGCCGGCTTCCCCAGCTCGTCGTCGGCATCGCCTGCTACGGCGCCAGCATGGCCATGATGACCAGGTCGGGCCTCGGCCTCTCGCCGTGGGACGTGCTCAACGAAGGGGTCGTCAAGCGCACCGGGCTGACCTTCGGCACGGTCTCCGGGATCATCTCGGTCGCCGTCCTGCTGCTCTGGATCCCGCTGCGCCAGCGCCCCGGCCTCGGCACCGTGCTGAACATCCTGATCATCTCGGTGGTGGTGGACGTGGTCCGCGCGGTGCTGCCGGACCAGCACGTGCTCGGCTGGCAGATCGCCCTGCTGCTCGGCGGGATCGTGCTCAACGGCGTGGCCACCGCCGCCTACGTCGGCGCCCGGCTCGGACCGGGCCCGCGCGACGGCCTGATGACCGGGCTGGCCGCGCGGACCGGCCGTTCGGTCCGGCTGGTGCGCACCTGCATCGAGCTGACCGTGCTGGGCGCCGGCTGGCTGCTCGGCGGCACCGTCGGCGCCGGCACCGTGCTCTACGCGCTGGCCATCGGGCCGATCACGCAGCTCGTGCTGCCGCTGGTCGCCTGGCGGCCGCGGGTCAGCTCGCCTTGCGCCGGCTGAGTGCCCGCCGCACCAGGTTCTGGTCCACGCCGAGCGTGTACAGCACGTCCGCCGCCTGACCGGGCCAGCACACCAGCGCGAGCACCAGATGCTCGGTGCCAAGGTCCCGGTCGCCGACTTCCATCGCGGCCTTCAGGGTGTGCTCCAAGGTGCGCTTGGCCTCGTCGGCGAACGCCAGGTGCCGTCGCCAACTCCGACGCTGCCGCGGCCAGGCGGACCCGGCCAGCGCGTTCTCCCCGTGCTCGCGCTCCACGTGGTCGACGATCTGCTCGACGTCGATGCCGAGCCGGCCGAGCGCGGCGGCGTCGGAGTCGGTGATCCCGCCGCGGCGCCGGACCCGGTCGAGTTCGGTGGCGACGTCCTCCCTGGTGACCCCCATCGAGCGGAGCAGCGCCCCGCCGGGCGCGCTCGCGTGGTCCAGGGTGGCGAGCAGCAGGTGCCCCGGCTCGATCCGCTCCGCCCGCTCGGCCACCGCCTGGCGCTGGCCGTCCATCACCACTTCCCGCAGCTCCCGGGTGAACCTCTCGAACATCAGTGCCTCCCGTACTTCTTGTGCACCGCTTGCCGGCTGACCCCGAGTTCGGCCGCGATCTCCTGCCACGACCAGCCGTGCACCCGCGCGCTGCGCACCTGCACCGCCTCCAGCTGTTCCACCAGCCGCCGCAGCGCGGCGACCGCGCGCAGGCCGACCCTGGGATCGCGATCGCCCGCTCGTGCGGCGAGATCCGTTGCTTCGGTCATGACGTCAACCTACGTTGACATGACCGAGGTGTCAACCTTCGTTGACACTCCCGCCTTCCGGTACTGGCCAGGACCCCGGGGCGCCGAAAGACTTCTCGTCCTCACCTGCCATCACGTAGGCGCCACCGCGCAACCGTTCGAGCAGGCCGCGGGTCCACTCCGCGCCACTGGCCAGTGAATGCGTCCACAGCCCGAAAAGCTCGCCGACATGGCCGGGTTCCGGCCAGGCGGCCTTGGTCTGCTCGAGGATGTCGGCCCGGCCGGACTCCAGCGCGGCCAGCCGCTGCTCCAGCAGTTCGACGGCCTCGTCCCTGGACAGCGCGGGCAGCAGCGCGAGCCCGGCGGTGAGCAGATCCGGGCGATGGTCCGGCACCTTGATCGCGGCCCGCAGCAGCCGGAAGAACTCGGCGTCCCCGGCCTCGGTGAGCTCGTAGTCCACCCGGCCCGGCCACTGCTCGATCTGGGTGTCGCGCAGCAGTCCTTCCTTGGCCAGCTGGCGCAGCGCGTGATAGAGCGAGCCCCACTTGACGTTCGCCCATTCGTCCGCACCCCAGGTGACCAGCTCGGACCGGACCAGGTAGCCGTGCGCCGTGCCGAAGCCGCGCACCACACCCAGCACCAGCAGCCGCGTCGCCGACATCGTCCTTGGCTCTCCTCACTTCGGTCTTCGCCACAGGCTAAAGGGGCATTACAGTCGGCCGGTGCCCGAGATGCCCAGCCCCAAGATCATCGTGGCCGAGCAGGCCGGACTCGGCGCGGACGGCCACCCGCGGCCGACCGAGGACCACGTGGTCGTCCTGGACAACGCCGTGCTGCTGCTGGACGGCGCCACCGCGCCGCGCCCGGACCTGCCCAGCGGCGGCTGGTACGCGTCACTGCTGGCCGAGGCGCTGGCGGCCGAACTGCGCGCGGCGCCGCTGGCCGATCTCGGCGAGCTGCTCGCCGCGGCCATCACCGCGGTGGCCGCCGCGCACGGGCTGCGGCCGGGGAAGTCGCCGTCCAGCACGGTCGCCATGGTGCGCTGGACGCCGGACGCGGTGGACGGGCTGGTGCTCGCGGACAGCCCCATCGTGGTGTTCGGCGAGGCCGGCGCCGAACTGCTCGCGGACGACCGGCTGGTCGCCCTGCGCGACAGCGGCAAGCTGCGCACCGGCGGCGACGTCCGCTACCAGCGCAATGCCGAGGGCGGCTTCTGGGTGGCCGAAGCGGACCCGGCGGCCGCCGGGCGGGCGATCCGCCGGAGCTGGCCGCGCGAAGAGGTCGACGCCGTGCTGCTGGCCACCGACGGAGTGGCCGTCGGCGTGGACGAATACCGGCTCTTCGACTGGGCCACCGTGCTCGGGCTGGCCGAGCGCGAAGGGCTGGCGTCGGTGCTGGACGCCGTGCGCGCCGCCGAACTCGGCGATCCGGACGGCGCCCGCTGGCCGCGGGCGAAGCGCCACGACGACCAGGCGCTCGTCCTGATCCGGTTCTGACCCAGATCACACTCCGAACGGGCAATATCAGGGACTTCCCCGGATTACCCCGGGGCCAAAACAGGCCACTCTGGGTACATGGGGTACGGGGACACGACAAAACAGGCGACGGGGAGCTCCACGGTCGCGGCCAGAACCAGGCCGTGGCTGGTCACCTCGGTCGCGGCAATCGGCTGGAGCACTTTCACCATCGTCCTGCTGCACACGGTGAGTTCGCACGATCCAGTGCGGGACACCCTGTCCAGCTACGCCTTCACCGACCGCGGCAGCGGCATGCTGGCGGCCAGCGTACTGGCACTGGCGATCGCGTCGGTGACACTACTCGGCGCGCTGATCGCGTCCGGGGTGCCGGTCAGCCGCACCACCGGCACGCTGTTCGGCACCTGGTCGCTGGGGCTGGCCACGGCCGCCGTGTTCCCGGCCAGCTTCGAGGACAACCCGCATCCGGTCAGCGGGGAGATCCACCAGTACGCCTGCCTGGTCGCGTTCCTCAGCGTGCCGGCGCTGGGCAAGTCCCTGCTGGACCGGATGCGCGACGCTCCCGCGCTGGAGCGGCACCGCGCGATGCTGACCAAGCTGACCCTGCTCAGCGCCGGTGGCCTGCTGCTGTTCGGGATCAGCTACGCGCTGGAGGCCTTCCCCGGGGTGCCGGTGGTCAGCGAGCTGGCCGGACTGATGCCGGTCGGGCTCAGCCAGCGGATCGCGCTGACGGCCGACGTCATCCTGCTGGGCTGGCTGATGTTGCTGGCGGCAAGGGCTTCGGCCACGAACAGCGCACCGGCGGAGCGGGAAGTCAGCGAGCACGCCCGTAGTTGAGGATTTTTCACCTTCGACTTACTCTTCGTCAGGTGTCCGAAACCCGGGTCAGCGAACTGGCCTTCGCGGGACTGGCCGAACAGGCCGAACTGCTCGCCACCTCGGCGGTGAGCTCGGCCGAGCTCACCGCCGAGTCGCTGCGCCGGATCGAAGCCACCCAGCCCACCCTGAACGCGTTCCGCGTACTGCGCCCGGAACAGGCCCGGCGCGAGGCGGCCGAGGCCGACCGGCGGCTCGCCGCGGGCGAGCGTGTGCCGCTGCTGGGCGTGCCGATCGCGGTCAAGGACGACGTGGACGTCGCCGGGCTGCCCACCGCGTTCGGTTGCGCCGGCGAGTTCCCGGTGGCCAGCACGGACAGCGAAGTGGTGCGACGGCTGAAGCACGCCGGCGCGGTGATCGTCGGCAAGACGAACACCCCGGAGATCGGGCAGTGGCCGTTCACCGAGGGCAGCGCGTTCGGCGTGACCCGCAACCCTTGGCGGCCCGAGTACACCCCGGGCGGCTCCTCAGGCGGCTCGGCCGCCGCGGTGGCCGCCGGGCTGGTGCCCGCCGCGCTCGGCTCGGACGGCGCCGGCTCGGTGCGCATCCCGGCCGCGTGGAACCACCTGGTCGGCATCAAACCGCAGCGCGAACGCATCTCCCCCGCCCCGGAACCCGAGCTGTTCCACGGCATCACCGTGCTCGGCCCGCTGGCGAGGACGGTCGCCGACGCGGCACTGCTGCTGGACGTCGCGGCCGGGACCGGTGGCGTCCACCAGGCGGCCGCGGGGCGGGCGCCCGGCAGGCTCCGGATCGGGCTGACCGCGCGGGCCGCGTTCACCGGCACTCCGGTGACCCTGCACCCGGAGATCCGCACCGCGGTTGCCAGGCTGGCCGGCACGCTCCGCGGGCTCGGGCACGAGGTGGTCGGCGTGCGGCCGAACTACGGGCTGGTCGGGCTGACCTTCCTGCCGCGCTCGCTGGTCGGCGTGCGCGATTGGCTGCGCCGGGTGCCGGACACCGCCCTGCTCGACCCGCGGACCAGGGCCAACGGCCGCAGCGGCAGCATCGCCGGACCGTCCCTGCGCCTGGCCAGGGCCGCGGAACCGTTGCTGCACAAGCGGATCGGCGCAGTCTTCGACCGGGTGGACGTGCTGCTGGCGCCCACCACGGCGAGCCCGCCGCCGCGGGTCGGCGCCTTCGACCGGTTGTCCGGCTGGCAGACCGACCAGGCCATGATCGCCGCCTGTCCGTACGCCTGGCCGTGGAACGTGCTCGGCTGGCCAGGGGTGAACGTGCCGGCCGGGTTCAGCGCCGCCGGGCTGCCGCTCGGCGCCCAGCTGCTCGGCCCGCGCGACTCCGAGGAACGGCTGATCTCCCTTGCCGCGCAACTGGAAACCGTCGAACGCTGGCACGAACGACGGCCGCCGGTGTCCTGGTGAACGGGTAGCATCACCGCCCATGGCAACCGGGCCGCCGATCGTCCGTGGCACCGCGGCGTGGAAGTACTTCGGGGACTTCCGGGCCGCGCTGCTGGCCGGTCAGGTGCTGATGCTGCAGGTGGCGCATCCGGTGGTGGCCGCCGGGGTGCGCGACCATTCGAACTACCGGGAAGACCCGTGGACCAGGCTGATGCGCACCGGCGCGTCGCTGTCCATCTACATCTACGGCCGGGAAGGCGCGCAGTACGAGGCCGACCGGCTGCGCCGGCTGCACCGGTCGTTCAAGGGCGTCGACGCCGAAGGCCGCCGCTACCACGCGCTGGACCCGAAGGCCTACGCCTGGGTGCACGCCACCCTGGTCAAGGTTCCGGTTGACGCGCAACGGTTCTTCGGTCGTGCGCTGAGCGGCCCGGAGCTGGACGAGTACTACGCGCAGCTGTGCGACGTCGGCCGGATGCTCGGCCTGCGCGAGCGCGACCTGCCGCCGGACTGGGCCGCGTTCGAGCGCTACTACGACGAGATGGTCGCCGGTTTCGAGCTCAACCAGACCATCGAAACCCTGCTGGAGACCATCGAGACGGTGCGGAAACCGTTCCGCTGGCTGCCTGATCCACTGTGGACACCGATCCAGCGGTGGCAGCACCGGGGCCAGCTCTTCCTGATCAGTGCGACGCTGCCGCCCGCGTTCCGCGCCCGAGCCGGTCTGAAGTGGACAGACGAGCAGCAGCGCCGGTTCGACCGGTTCGCCGCGGTCACCCGGTTCCTCGGCGCACTGGCCCCGGCCTCGGCGCGCACCGCGCACGTCCGCGCCGTCGGGCGGCTCAACGTCTGGCTTCGCGCCCGCCGCTCTCAGAGGGCCAGCACGGCCAGCACGGTGTCCACGGTCTGCTCGGCCAGCCGCTCAGTCAGCGGCAGGTGGCGGAACAGCGCGCGGTAGTACAGCGGTGCGGCGAGCGCGTCCAGCACGAAGTCCAGATCGAAGTCGGACCGGATCTCACCGCGCCGCCGCGCCGACTCCAGTGCCGCCGCGGTGCTGGCCCGGCGCGGGTGGAACACCGTGCGCAGGAACTCCTCGTTCAGCTCCGGATCCTCGGCGAGGTCCGCGACCAGCGCGGGCAGCACCCGCCCCAGCGCGGTGCCGCCGAACGCGGTGACCATCGTGTTCATCCCGGTGATCAGGTCGGCGCGCAGGTCGCCGGTGTCCGGGGTGGGCACCAGCCCGAGCCCGGCCGCCACCGCGTCCACCACCAGATGCCGTTTCGACGGCCAGCGGCGGTAGATCGCCGGCCGGTGCACCCCGGCGCGGGCCGCGACCCCGCCGATGGACAGGTCCGCGTAACCGGACTCGTCCAGCAGCTCCACGGTCGCGGCCAGCACCGCCGCGTCGATCCGGTCGTCCCTGGTGCGGACCATTCAGAAGACCGGTTTCGGCATCAGCACGACCCGCCAGCCGTCCGGGTCCTCGAAGGTGAGGCCGCCGTTGGCAGTCCAGTACGGGTTCTCCGGCGGTACCGGCGCCAGCCCGGCCTCGCCGAGCCGCTGCACCACCGGGTACATCGCGGCCTCGCCCGCGAAGTAGAGCACCAGCAGGTTGTCCTCGGTCGGCGCCTCGCCCGGGCTTCCGTCCACAAAGGACGTGAACTCCAGGTGGTAGCCCGCGCCGGGCAGGCCGAGCATCACACCGTCGTAGCCGGCGTGTCCTTCGAACCGGTAGAGCTCCTCCAGCCCGAGCAGGTCGCGGTAGAAGGCGACGACCTCGGCGAGTTTGTCGGTGGGCCTGGCGATCCGGACCTGGGCGACCGGCAGCGTGGCCGGCCAGCTGGCTGTTGTCATACTATAACAGTACAGTCCGTACCGTATCGTTTCAAACGCGCGGAAATCGTTGGCCACCCGGACCGCGGGTCGCGGATGATGGCCTCCATGCCGAGGGACACTTTCGTCGAACCGGACAAGGATCCACGCACCTACGCGCCGCTCTACGGTGACGAGCGCGCGACGCTCACCGGCTTCCTGCGGTCCCAGCGCGAAACGCTGGTGCTCAAATGCGACGGCCTCGACGCCGCCGACCTGGCCCGACGCTCGATCGAACCGTCCAGCCTGTCCCTGCTCGGCCTGGTCCGCCACCTGGCCGACGTCGAACGCACGTGGTTCCGCCAGGTGATGGCCGGACAGGAGGTGTCGCAGCTGTTCGGGTCCTCCGCCCAACCCGACGCCGCGTTCGACGGCGCGCTGCCCGATCCCGCGATCGTCGAAGAGGCATGGGAGGCGTGGCGGACCGAAGTTGCGTTCGCCGACCAGTTCATCGCCGACGCGCCCGACCTCGAACACTGCGGCAACGAGTCCTACCGGGGAGCGATCTCGCTGCGCTGGGTGCTGGTGCACATGGTGGAGGAGTACGCCCGGCACAACGGGCACGTCGATCTGCTGCGCGAACGGATCGACGGCGCGGTCGGCCAGTAGCCCGGCACCGCCGCGGGTGCCACACTGGGCGGCAGCCGGGAAGAAAAGGGGCGGACCAATGAAACGGTGGATCCTTCTCGTCGTGGGCATCCTGCTCGCCGCGATCGGTGCGGTGTGGACCTTGCAGGGCGTCGGCGTGCTCGGCGGCAGCTTCATGACCGGGCAGAAGCTCTGGTTCCTGATCGGCCTCGGCGCGCTGCTGGTCGGCGTGGTGCTGGTCGCCGCCACGGCCCGCCGCCCGCGCGACCCGGCGGGCTGAGCGGCTCAACGACTCAGCGGATCCGGAAGACCGGGTAGCCGGGCGCGATCCGGCGAAGCTCCTCGTCGGACGCTTTGTCGTCCACCCCGTCGAAGAACATGCCGACCTCGAACTTCCAGCGCTTGAGATAGGCGCGCAGCACGGCCGGCTTATCGTCATCGGACAGCTCGGTGGCGGTGAACCCCTGCACGTGGCGGCCGACCCGCAGCTCCCCCTCGCCGGCGACCCGCAGGTTGCGCACCCAGTGCGCCACACCGCGCGCGGCGACCAGGTACTGCTCGCCCTCGAAGGGGAGCAGGTTGACCGGGACCGAGCGCATTTCGCCGCTCTTGCGGCCTCGCACGGACAGCACCCTGCTGCCCCAGACGCTGACGCCGCGGCGGGTCAGCCACGCGATCCCCTTGCCGAACAGCAGGTGGCCACGGTTGGGCTCGAGGTAACGGAACTTCTCCTGGGCGGTCATCGCTCTGCCTCCTTCGTTTGCGAGAGCAGTGCTCTCGATTAAGAGCAGTGAACACCCGAGCGCTGCTCTATGTCAAGAGCAGCGCTCTCGAATTTGTGCGGCGCTCTCTCTGGTGGCAGACTCCGGGGCATGCCGGCCACCCGCACCGCCCGTGAACGAGCCCGCGCCGAACTGGTCCAGGAGATCAAGGACGAGGCCAGACGACAGCTGGCCGAAGTCGGCGCGCATGGGCTCTCCCTGCGCGCCGTGGCCAGGGCGCTCGGCATGGTGTCCTCCGCGCTCTACCGCTACTTCCCCAGCCGCGACCAGCTGCTCACCGAGCTGATCGTGGACGCGTACGACGCCATCGGCGAAGCCGCCGAACAAGCCGACCGCCCGGACGAGGAGCCACGTCATCGCTGGCAGCTCATCTGGCACGCCGTCCGCGCCTGGGCGCTGAAGCATCCGCACGAATACGCGCTGATCTACGGCTCGCCGATCCCCGGCTACCAGGCGCCGCAGGACACCGTCGTGCCGGCGAGCCGGGTCGTGTTCGCGCTGGGCCGGGTGCTCGAATCGGCCGCGCTGCGCCCGGCCTCCGAGGGGCAGGGCCGCTCGGCCGCGCTCCGGCGCCAGACCGACGACCTCGCCGTCAGGCTGGAGTCCAGGCTGACCGGCGCGGAGCTGACCAGGCTGCTGATGGCCTGGTCACAGCTGTTCGGCGCGCTCAACTTCGAGCTGTTCGGCCAGTTCCGCGGCAGCGTGGACCCGAGCGACGAGTTCTTCACCTACACCGCGCAGCAAATGGCCGATTTCGTCGGCCTCCGCTGACGCCACCCACCACTAACCTCACCGGAAACGGCCCAACGTGACGTTTGGCCAATAGAACGAGCCGAACGTCACGTTGGGCCGGTCTGGTCGCGGCCGAGGGCGGTCCAGGAGCGCAGCAGCAGCTCGGCCGCGTCCACCACGACCTCGTCGCCGATGCCGTCCGGGCACAGGAAGCGCTGGGTCAGCAGCCCGTCCTCCAGCGCGTGCAGGATCAGGCCGAGGAACTCCGGGTCGGCCGGTGCCGCCGCGCCGGTGGCGGCCAGCCGTTCGCGCACGCCCTCGGCGTGTGCCGCGCGGGCCAGCCGTTCACGCTCCGCGAGCTTCGGCCGCACCTCGGGATTGCGCAGCGCGTACAGCGTCAGCTCGGTGCGCAACGCGAACCAGTCCTCGAGATGCCGCGCCCGCTCCGAGTTCCACGCGCGCAGCCGGTCGAGCATTTCCTCGAAGGAACGCACCCCTTCGCGCAGGGCGCGCACCTCGGCCAGTTCGCGGCGCATCCGCTGGTCAAGCAGCTCCACCACCAGTTCCTGCTTGTCCGCGAAGTTGCCATAGAACGCGCCCCTGCTGAACCCGGCCCGCTCGGCGATCTGCTCCACCGACGCGCCGTTCACCCCGTTCTCGGCGAACAGCTCGGCCGCGGCGCTCAGCAGCCGCTCCCTGGTCCGCTCCCGGCTTTCCGCACGGGTCAGGCGTTTCGGAGGCACGGTCGGATTCTATGGCCGCTCGGCGGAAAGCCAGCCCAGCACCATGCCGAGCGCGCTGTCCCAGTTCCGCGCGATCACCGCCCCAGCCCGTTCCCGGTCGCCGTCGGCCAGCGCGTCCAGGATCTCCCGGTGCTGCCCGGCCGACCGCACCGACCGGTCACCTTCGCGCATGAAGGTGATCTCGTAGCGGGACAGCCGGATCCGGATCGAGGCGAGCATCGCCCGAAGTGTCGCGTTAGGACAGTGTTCGACGATGCGCTCGTGGAACTCGGTGTCCAGCCGCCACTTCTCGACCGGATCGGTTGCCCGAAGCAGCCGGTCGTCCAGCTCCCGCAGAACGTCCACATCGGACCGTTCGGCCGGTGAGGTGCGGACCGCGAGCCCTTCCAGCTCGGCGATGATCGGGTACAGCTCGGCCGCCTCCACCGCGTCCAACGGGCGGACCAGGAACCCGCGCGCCGGGAACGACTCCAGCACACCCTCCGCCTCCAGCCGCAGCAGCGCCTCGCGCACCGGCGACCGGGAGACCCCGAGCGACTGCCCGAGCCCGGCCTCGGTGATCGGCTCACCCGGCCGCAACCGGCCGGTGGACAGCCGCTCGACCACTCGGTCGTAGACGGCCGCGCGCAAGGGCGCCGGCCGCGGGATGGAACTTTCCGCCATTACTACCTCCCGAGGTGCCGATTGTATACGATCGGCACTATGACTACCACGCAGACCCCGCTCTCCCTGGACAAGATCGCCGGCGCCTCGGCGGTCATCGACCGGCGGCTGCGGGACACCCCGCAGTACGTCGACGAGCAGCTCACCGCGGCCATCGGCAAGGAAGTGCTGGTCAAGTTCGAAACGGTGAACCCGCTACGCAGCTTCAAGGGCCGCGGCGCGAGCTTCATCCTGCACGAACTCGGCCTGGCCGCCCCGGACACCGTGGTCTGCGCGTCCTCCGGCAACTTCGGTCAGGCGGTCGCCTTCACCGCACGGGAGCGCGGCATGCCCGCGGAGGTCTTCGTGCCGGCCGGGGCGAACCCGGTGAAGGTGGCCAGGATCCGGTCGTTCGGCGCCGAGGTGACCGAGGTGCCCGGAGACGGGTTCGCCGCCAAAGAGGCCGCCAAGGAGCACGTCGAGCGGCAGCCGGGCCGGGTATTTCTGGAGGACGGCAACCAGTCCGCGATCGCAGAGGGCGCCGGCACCATCGGGGTGGAACTGCTGCGCGACGGCCCGCTGGACGCCGTGGTGCTGCCGATCGGCGACGGCGCGTTGATCACCGGCGTGGCCACCTGGCTGCGCGAGCACTGCCCGGGGGCGAAGGTGATCGGCGTGTGCGCGGAGGGCGCGCCCGCACAGGAGCGCAGCTTCCGCGCCGGCCGGGTGGTCCCCGGGGAACCGGTGCGCACCATCGCCGACGGCATGTCCATCCGGGTTCCGGTGCCGGCCGCGGTGCAGCGGATCGGCGCACTGGTGGACGACATCGTGCTGGTCTCCGATCAGGACCTGCTGGACGCGATGCGGCTGCTCGCCGACACCCTCGGCCAGCTGGTCGAACCCGCGGGCGCGGCGGGCATCGCCGCGATCCGCACCCATTCCCTGCCCGGCGCCCGGCTGGCCACCGTACTCACCGGCGCCAACCCCCGCCCCTAACCGCAGAACTCACCCGCCTGAGTGTGGGACTCGCCCGCCTTGAGTGTGGGACTCGCCGACGTGGGGTCAGAGGCGGGAGGGGGCTTCGATGCCGAGGAGCGAGAGGCCGAGGGTGAGCACGTTGGAGGTGAGTTTCGCCAGCACCAGGCGGGAGGCCCGGATGTCGGCGGGGGTGCGCTCGGCCAGGATCGGACAGTTCTCGTAGAACGCGGAGAACGCGGTCGCCGTCTCGTACAGGTAGGTGCAGAGCTTGTGCGGCGCATAGCTTTCCGTTGCCGCGGAGACGGCGGCCGGGAACCGCAGCAGGGTCAGCAGCAGCGCGCGCTCGGCCGGTTCGCCGAGCACCACCGGCGTGCCCGGCACGGGCTCCTCGCCGGCCTTGCGCAGGATCGAGGCGATCCGGGCGTTCGCGTACTGCAGGTAGACCGCCGTGTTGCCGTCCATCGCGAGCATCCGGTCCCAGTCGAAGGTGTAGTCCTTCTCCCGGTCCCCGGACAGGTCCGCGTACTTCACCGCGCCGATCCCGACCGCGCGGGCCACCTCGGCCTGCTCCTCGGCATCCAGCTCACTGCGCTCGGCCACCACCGCGGCGGCCCGCGAGATCGCCTCGGTGAGCAGCTCGGCCAGCTTGACCGAGCCGCCGGACCTGGTCTTGATGGTCTTGCCGCCCTCGCCGAGGATCGAGCCGAAGCCGATGTGCTCGGCGCGGCGCTCGTCGGTGAGCCAGCCCGCCTGCCTGGACACCTCGAAGATCATCGCGAAGTGCTGCGACTGCGGGGAACCCACCACGTAGAGCAGATCCGTCGCCTCACGCTCGCCGGTCCAGTACCGGGCCGTGGCCAGGTCGGTGATCGCGTAGCCGTAGCCGCCGTCGCGCTTGCGCAGGATCAGCGGCAGCCGCTCGCCCTCGCGGTTGCTGAACCCGGGCGGGAACACGCACACCGCGCCGTCACTGATCTCGGTCAGCCCCTTGGCTTCGAGCTCGTCGATGGTCGCGGCCAGGTACGGGTTGTAGAAGCTCTCGCCGTAGAGGTCCGCCGGGGTGAGGCCGACGCCGAGCAGCGCGTACACCTGCTCGAAGTGCCGCGCGGACTCGTCCACCAGGCCCTGCCACAGGGCCAGCGTGCGCTCGTCCCCGCCCTGCAGCTGCACCACGCGCTCGCGGGAGCGGGTGGCGAAGGCCGGGTCGGCATCGAACTTCTTGCGCGCCTCCTGGTAGAAACCGTTCAGATCGCTGATCGTATGTCCACTTAGGACACTCTCCGCGCCGTCGTCGAGCAGGTGCTCGATCAGCATGCCGAACGGGGTGCCCCAGTCGCCGAGGTGGTTGTGCGGGATAACCTCGTGCCCCTCGAAGCGCAGCAGGCGCGCGATCGCGTCCCCGATGATCGTCGAGCGCAGGTGCCCGACGTGCATCTCCTTGGCCACGTTCGGGCTGCTGTAGTCGATGGCGACCCGGTGCGCGTGCTCCACCGGCGCGGCACCGGCACGCTCGTCCCCGAGCAGCCCGGACGCCTGCTCCTCCAGCCACTCGCGCCGCAGCACCAGGTTGATGAACCCGGGCCCGGCGATCTCCGCGTGCTCCACCAGATCGGCCGAGTCCAACCCGGCCACGATCTCGGCAGCCAGCTCACGCGGCACCCGCCCCAGCTTCTTGCCGAGACTCATCGCCACGTTGCACTGGTAGTCCACACCGTCCCGGGTGGACGGACGGACCAGCGCCTCGGCCGGGGTGATCTCCGCGCCCACCGACGCCACCACCGCCGCCACGCGCCGCCCGAGCTCCACACCCACATCGCCGTGCAGCACCTGTCCCGACCTTCCACTCGCCTTGTCCGTGCCGCTCAGCTTATCCGCGCCCGCTCAGGCCAGCCGCAGCCCGTGCCCGCCGCGATAGGGCGCCACCGGCGGCGGGGACCAGCCGCCGGTCAGCCCGGCGGGCGGGCGGTGCACCTCGACCGCCAGCGGGCGGCAGACGTCGATCGGGTCACGCGCGTCCGGGCCCCAAAGCGGCACCGAAAGGTCGCCGCCGGGGCAGGTGGACAACGCACACAGCAGGTCCTGCTCGGCGAAGAACTCAAAGAAGTCACCGGGTTTCGCCGGGGACGGCTTCATGAAGTAGCGGTCCTCGTCGTTCAGCCCGGTGCACTGGAAGATGTTCAGCACGTCGTGCACGTCGAACTCGGTCAGCCCGTACGGCGCCACCGCGCGCACCAGGTTCGAATGGCAGTGCAGGTCGAAGTCCACGCCGGTGAGCAGCCGGTTCACGTACGGGTCGCAGCGCGAGCCGAGCAGGTCGTGCACCCTGCCGCCGTCGTCGTCCACGCCGTAGGACTCCAGCGTGTCGTTGGTGACGGTGAGCAGCGGGCGCAGGTACGGCAGGGTGGACCAGAGCCGGTCGTACCTGCTGACGTGCGCGCGCTGGAGCTGGCGCGTGCGCGCCGCCCACAGTCGCTCGCGAGGGTTGTGCCGGTTCCACACGTTGAAGTCGCCGACCTGCGGGCCTTCCTGGGTGAGCACCCGGCACAGGTGCCCGGCCGGCACCTCCCATGCCCGCCCGGACCGGATCGGCAACACGAACCGCTCGACGAGCTCGCGCCCTTCGGTCTGCTCGGCGAGCCGGTCGTAGAAGGCGCGGTCCGGGTCCAGCACGCTGCCCGGGTTCGGTCGATAAGCGGCGGGAACGGAAGCCATCCAACACCTCGCAAATACCGTGTCATGATCGCAGGAAAGCCTGCCATTGATCAATTTTCGGGCAGAACCAGCTGACAGCCGGACCGTACTACGGGTATAGTTCTCATTGAATTTTCAACCGCGTGCAGGGAAGACGAGGTGCGGCGTGCGGGTCCACGAACTCGGACATGTTGTGCTCTATGTCCGGAATCTCGAACGGTCCACCGCCTTCTACCGCGACGTGCTCGGCTGGCACCAGCCGGTGCCGCCGGAGAACAGCCCGCTGCCGGCGAAGGTCGCCGTCTTCTCCGCACCGTCCGGGCGAACCCACCACGAGCTGCTGCTGATCGAGGTCGGCGAGGACGCCGCGAAGATCCCGGAGGGCCGCCGGGTCGGCCTCTACCACTTCGGCCTGAAGATCGGCGACAGCGACGACGAACTGCGCGAGGCGCTGGAACGGCTGACCGAGGCCGGCGCCACCGTGCTCGGTTCCAGCGACCACACCGTCACGCACAGCCTCTACATCGCCGACCCCGACGGCAACGAAGTCGAGCTGTACGTGGACATGCCCGGGGTGGACTGGCGTTCGGACCCGAGCCTGATCGCGGCCCCGGTCAAGCCGCTCACCCTCTGAACCGCAACGCGGGCAGCACCACGTTGTCCACGATCGCCTCGAGTTCCGGCCCGGTCGGCGGACTTCCGTTGATCAGGTTGTGCACCACGATCAGCGCCGGCCCGGCGGCGCAGATCTCCGGCGTGACAACACTTTCCTCGATCTCCCCGCGAGCGGCCGCGGCCAGCAGGGTGGCCGTCATCGCCTCCTGCCGCGGTTGCAGCAGCCGGTCCCGGATGGCGTCCACCAGCTCGGGATAGCGGCCGCGCTCGCCGATCACCGCGCCGAGCGCCCGCCCCAGCGTGCCCGCCAGCAGCTGCTCGGTCAGCTGCCGGAAGTGCCCGAGCAGGTCGGCGCGGAGGTCACCGGTGTCGGCCGGGGCCGTGGTACTTGCCAACGCGTGCTCCAGCGCGTCCAGCACCAGGTCTTCGGACCGGCTCCAACGGCGGTACAGCGGCATCCGGCCGGTGCCGGCCCGCTCGGCGATGCCGTCCATGGTCAGCCCGCGGAACCCGGCCTCGGCCAGTTCCGCCAGCACGGCCTGGTAGATCGCGTCCAGCAGTTCCTGTCCCCGGCGCCTGGTCTTCACCGGCCCGCGCTGCTCCGCCACGCGTCGACAGTAGGTCATCGCGCCACGGGAAGACGACCTTGCCGGTTAAGAGACAACTATGTACCTTAAATTCATGAGCGAAGCCCCCTTCTCCTTCCCCGCAAACCCGCACACCTACCTCGACCAGCTCGGTGAAACCGGGCCGCCACGGCAGATCACGCTGAACGGCAAGGAGGTCTGGCTGCTTTCGCGGCACGCCGACGTCCGGGCCTGCCTCGCCGACCCCCGGCTGTCGCTGCCCACCGTCTACGCGATCAACTCCGGGCAGGAACCGCCGCTGGCCGGGCTGTTCCGGAACACGATGCTGGGTAGCGAGCCGCCCGAGCACACCCGGCTGCGGCGGCTGATCTCCAACGCGTTCACCGTCCGCCGGGTGGAGGCCCTGCGCCCCCGCGTCCAGGCGATCACCGACGACCTGCTGGACCGGATCGCCCCGCTCGGCCACGCCGAACTGGTTCACGACCTGGCACTGCCGCTGCCGGTGCTGGTCACCGCCGAACTGCTCGGCATCCCGGAAGCCGACCGGCTGGACTTCCGGCTTTGGTCGGACACCATGCTGTGGCCTGGCGACGGGCCGGACCCGGCCGGCCGGGCGCGGGAGGCGGGCGAGAACCTCTGGCGGTACATCGAAAAGCTCACCGAAGACAAGCGCGAGGCCCCGGGTGACGACCTGATCAGCGCGCTCGTCTCGGCCGGGGACGAGGACCGGCTCAGCTACCAGGAGGTGGTCGCGACCGGCCGGTTCATGCTGGTCTCCGGCTACGAGACGACCGCGAACCTGCTCGGCAACGCGATACTGGCGCTGCTGCTGCACCCGGACCAGCTCGCGTTGCTCCGGCGCGAGCCCGGTCTGATCAAGCAGGCCACCGAGGAACTGCTCCGCTACGCCGGACCGGGCATCATCAACGTCCGGATCGCCGAGCGGGAGGTGCGGCTCGGTACCGCGGTGATCCGCCCCGGCCAGCAGGTGGTCATGGACCTGGCCGCGGCGAACCAGGACCCCGCACACTTCCGGGACGGGTCCATTTTGGACATAACCAGGACGCCCAACCCGCACCTGCAGTTCGGGCACGGCATCCACCACTGCCTCGGCGCGCCGCTGGCCAGGGTCGAGGCGCAGGTCGCGATCGGGTCGGTACTGCGGCGTTTCCCCGACCTCGGACTCGCCGTCGATCCCGGCGAGATCGGCTACCGCCAGCACGTGTTCCTGCACTCGCTGGTCGAACTGCCGGTACGGTTCGGCGCCGCCGCGGCTACCCTCGAAGCCGCCATTGGCTGAGACTTTCGAATACTGGGGACTGGGAGACAAGCATGAGCGATCGGGTGGACCAGGTGCCGGTGTCCGGCGGTGCCTTCGACCTGCCGGTATGGCTGCCGGAGGGCGGTAGCGGCCCCGGCCTGGTGCTGATCCAGGAGATCTTCGGCCTTGACGACTACCTGCGCTCGGTGGCCGCGGACCTGGCCGCGCTCGGGTACGTGGTCGCGGTGCCCGAGCTGTTCTGGCGGATCGAACCGAACTGGGTCTCCACCCACGACGAAGCCGGGGTCGCCGCTTCGATGGCGGTGGTGAGCCGGTTCGACGCCGAACTGGGCGCCTCCGACGTGCTCGCCGCGCTCGCGCACCTGCGGTCGCTGCCCGAGGTGACCGGCGGCGCCGGCGTTTTCGGCTTCTGCCTCGGCGGAGCGCTCGCCTTCGCCGCCGCCGCGGCGGCCGATCCCGACGTCGCGGTGTCCTTCTACGGCTCGAGCGTGCCGGACCAGGTGGGCCTGCTCGACCAGGTCTCCTGCCCGATCCTGTTCCACTTCGGCGGCCAGGACCCCTATATCCCGCGCGAAGCGGTGCAGCGCGTTGTCGATGCCGTCCAAGGCCACGAAGGGGCGGAGATCCACGTGCAGGAGCAGGCCGGGCACGCCTTCCACAACCACTCGGCGCCGATGTTCCACCACCCCGAGGCCGCCGCCGAAGCCTGGCGGCTCACCACCGAGTTCCTCGCCCGCACCCTGCCCGCCTGATCCTGCCCGCCTGACCCGCCAGCCGAACGCGAGGCACGCGTTCCCTCCCCTGCCGCGTGCCCCGCGCTCGCCCGCAAACCAAGAGCCGCGACCGGGCGATCAGATACCGAGATTCACGTTTGTCACCCGGACGGACGTAGCGGAAACAGGGGGAGCCGAAAGGTCCGCGAGCCTCGAACTCTGGGCCGTTCGGAGCAGCGGGTGTTGTAGTGTGTCCAGTGATCGAGAGCCTCGGCCGCGCCCGAATCCGGAGGTGCCTGCCATGCCGGGAAACAGAAGTGGCGAACTGCTGGCGACGCTGCCAAGGCGGCTCGGCGAGATGCTGGCGCCGCACGCGGGCGCCATCGCGAGCGCGATCATCGCCGAGGTCCAGCGGACCGTGCCGGCCTATTCGCAGCCGCTGGACGGGGCGGTCGGCAGGGTGCTGGTCGACTCGGTCGAGCAGGCCGTGCTGCAGTGCATGCGGTGCGTCGGAAACCCGGAGATGTCCAACGAGCAGTGGGTCGAGCTGTTCCGCGCGCGCGGCAAGATCGAGTTCGACGAAGGCCGCAACATGGACGCGTTGCAGACCGCGGCCAGGGTCGGCGGCCGGGTCGCCTGGCGCTACATCTCACCGCTGATCAAGCGGTTCGGCTTCCCGGTGGACGATGTCGCGATCGCCGCCGAGGCCATTTTCGCCTATGTGGACGAGCTTTCCTCGACCGCGGTGGAGGGCTACCACGAGGCGCAGACCCGGGGCAGCGGCGCGTCCGAGCTCCGCCGCCGCCAGTTGCTGGAACTGATCCTGACCGCGCCGGAGTCCTCCACGCTGACCATCGCCAGCCTGGCGAAGGTGGTCGACTGGACGGTGCCGGAGCAGCTGTCCGTGGTGGCGCTGCGGCAGGTCGAGCCAGGCCGCGGCTTCCCGGCCGAGCTGCTGTCCGGAAAGGTGCTGGTGGACCTGGAAAGCGAGCAGCCGTGCCTGCTCACCGCCGACCCGCGCCGGCACCTGAGCAGCCTCGAAGGATGCTGGCACGGCTGGCGGGCCGCCGTTTCGCCGTCGGTCGCCCTCGCCGACGCCCCGGCCGCGCTGCGGACCGCGCGCCGGGCGCTCGAACTGCTCGACGCCGACGACCAGCGGCCGGTCATCTGGTGCCAGGACCACCTGGCCACGCTCTGGCTGCTGGCCGAGGACTTCCTGGCCGCCGAGCTGGCCAAGCGCAGCCTGGACCCGTTCGAGACATTGACCGAGAAGCAGCGGGACCGGCTCAGCGAAACGCTGCTGGCCTGGCTGGAGACGCGCGGCGGGGCGCCGGAGATCGCGAAACGGCTGGACGTGCACCCGCAGACCGTGCGGGCCAGGTTGCACCAGCTGGAGCAGCTTTTCGGCGATCGGCTCAACGACCCGGACAACCGCCTCGACATGCAGCTCGCGCTGCGCTCACAGCGGCTGGTGCACAAGATCGACCCGGTGTTCTAGCACGAGAACAGGGGGCCGGTCGTGCCCGACCGGCCCCCTGAAAAAGCTCTCGCGTCAGCTGACCGGGATGGTGGCCAGTGCGGTGTCCTGGCCGTCGGCCGCCGTGCAGTCCAGCGGGAAGGTGCCGAGGTCGGTCGGGTTGCCCTGAGCGTCCTTCGGGGTGACCTCGGTCGCGGTGAACTTCTTGCCCACGGCGAAGGACACCTCACCAGGGGCCTTCACGGTGATGCCGGGGATCGGGCCGTTGATGACGAACGGGGTCTCGGCGCCCGGTACCACCGGAGCCGAGGGGATGCTCAGCCCGTTCAGCTTCACGCCGATCTCGGTGTCGTTGATCTTCACGTCCACATCGGTGGCCGCGCCGGTCGCCTCGAAGGTGGTGGCGCCGATCAGGCCGAGTGCGTCCGAGGTCTCGGCGTCGAGCTTGCCGTCGACCTTGAAGTCGGTGGGCTGGATGACCTCGCCCACCTTGCCGGCGTCGGGGAAGGTGATGTTCACCGTGGCGGCCACCGTCTTGACGCCCACCAGCGGGAACTCGCAGGAGAAGCTGATCGGCTTGCTGACCGCGCCGGCCACGGTGACCTCGTCCGCGGACGCCGTGCCGATGGCCACCGCACCGGTGATGGACAGCAGCCCCGCTACACCGGCGAGCGCGAGACCACGGGCAGTGAGTGAAGAACCTTTACGAAGCGACATGACCGCTCTCCTCGAAAATCGATCATCGATGATCAACATCGAATTACCGAACTAGTGTGGTAAAACCCGAAGCAGAATGGCGCAGCTGAATGAGCGGGGCGCCTCATGTTTCAAGGATCAAGGCAACGAAATCCTACAGGGTCCGCCGCCGAGCAGTACGTTACTAACGCGTCCGGCGGTTAGCAAGGAGCAATCCGCCGTCACTCAACCGGGCCTACAAGGTTGTCATGCGCGTACGAGTCTCCGGAGATTTCACTGTGCTTCAGGTGATTGCTTTTAAATGGCCTCGATCAGCAGTTGATGAATCTCGCTCATGCGCTAGCGTCGGAAAGCCGATCGGGAAGGTGGAACGATGAACGTGGCCGCACGTGACGTGAATCTGCACGGGCATGACATCCGCTTCTGGGAGTACGTGCCGGACCCGCCGTCCGGGCAACCGGAAGACGAAGACGTACTGGTGCTCATCCACGGTATCGCCGGCAGCGGGCAGACCTGGGAGCCGCTGCTGGCCGAGCTGGCCCGCCGCCGCTTCCCCCGCCGGGTGCTGGTGCCGGACCTGCTCGGTCACGGAGAGTCCGCGAAACCGCGTGGCGACTACGGTCTCGGCGCGTTCGCCAGCGGCATCCGCGACCTCGCGCTGCTGGAGGGACACCGGCATCTGACCGTGGTCGGGCATTCCCTCGGCGGCGGGGTGGCGCTGCAGTTCGCCTACCAGTTTCCCGAGCTGGTCGGCCGCCTGGTGCTGGTGGACAGCGGTGGCCTCGGCCCGCAGGTCGGCCTGCCGCTGCGGGCCACCGCGCTGCCCGGCGCGAAACTGTTCCTCGACCTCACCGTGAACCGGCTGACGCTTGGCGCGGCCAGGGCGGTCGCCGGGCTGGCCAGGCGGCTCGGCGGCAAGCTCGGCGCGGAATCGAAGGAGCTGGTCAGGCACCTGGCCTCACTGGCCGACGCGGGACGGCGGGCCGCCTTCGTGGTGACCGCGCGTGGCCTGATCGACCTGCGTGGGCAGCGCGCCAGCGCGACCGACCGGCTCTACCTCGCCGAGGCGATGCCGACCCTGATCGTCTGGGGCACCAAGGACCCGATCATCCCGGTGAAGCACGGTATCCGGGCGGCCGAAGCGATGCCGGGCAGCAGGCTGGAACTGTTCGAGAACATGAAGCACTTTCCGCATGCGGCCGATCCGCAAAGGTTCGCTGACATTCTCGAAGAGTTCCTCGCCAAGACCACGCCGGCCCGGCTGGACATCGAAGATATGCGGTCGCTGGTAGTGACCGGCGCCCCGGATCGCGAACACAAACCGTAACGGAAAACTTGTTATCCGGTTGAGCCCCGGCGCGCGGAAAACTATCACTCGCAAGATCGCGGCTCACTCTAACGGGTGCATTGGCGACAACTCGGCAAACCGCCCGCAAGTTCCGTGTTGACACTCATCAAGGTGAAAATTATGTTACGGAGGCCACAAAAACCGGCACAGCCTCGACGACACAGAAGTCGGTTTTGTTGCGGAGTAGGGGTGCAAGCATGCTGGGCTCAGGTGATGTCAAAGTGGTCAGAACCTCACGTGCCGGACAACTGCTCGAATCGACTTCGGTGCCGACCGGTCATTTCGCCGAACGGCCGGCGGTCACACCGGCTCCACGAAGCCCGGTGATGGACAACGCGGGTCGGGAAATAGGCCGGTCCCGCCAGCTTTGGGCGTCACTTCCGCGCGAACTGGCCGACCAGTTCCGGCCGCACGCCGAAGGGATGGCGAAGGAGATCATCACCGCCATCCAGGAAGCGGTGCCGATCTACGCGCAGCCGCTGCAAGGGGCCTTCGGTGAGGTTTTCACCCAGGGCATCGAGCAGAGCCTGTTGCAGAACCTGGACAACCTCGGCACCGGCAAGGCGCCGATGAACCACTGGATCTCGCTGTACCGCCATCTCGGCAAGGTGGAGTTCAGCGAGGGCCGCACGCTCGACCACCTGCAGACCGCCTACCGGGTCGGCGGCAGGGTGGCCTGGCGCTACGTCTCCAAGGTGGGCCAGTCGCTCTGCCTGGACAGCGATATCTTCTGCACCGCGGCGGAGGCCATTTTCGCCTATGTGGACGAGATTTCCGCGCTGTCCATCGAGGGCTACACGATCGCAAAGGCGCGCGCGGCCGGCGCGATCGCTCGACGCCGGCGCCGGTTGCTGGACCTGCTGCTCACCGAGCCGCCGGCCTCACCGCAGGCGATCAGCGGCCTGGCCGCCGAAGCGCGCTGGAAGGTGCCGGAGCAGGTCACCGCGGTGGCACTGGAGCCGAGGCCGGACCAGCACGAGATGGTGCTGCCCGAGTTCGACGGCGACGTGCTCACCGACCTCGAAGGCGCGGAACCCTGCCTGCTCATCCCCGGCACCGTGGAAGATGTCGCCGGACTGGCGAAGGTGCTGGACGGCTGGCGCGCGGTGGTCGGGCTCGAAGTGCCGCTGACCACCGCGTCGGAGTCGCTGCGGTGGGCGCGCCGCACCCTGCGGCTGGTGCGGGACGGGGTGCTGCCAGCGGAACCGGTCACCCGCTGCGCCGATCACCTGTCCAAGCTCTGGCTGCTGACGGACGACTTCCTGTTGCGGCAACTCGGTGACCGCTGCCTCGCGCCACTGGAGGGCCTGACCGTGAAACAGCGGGCGCGGCTGAGCGAAACCCTGCTCGCCTGGCTGCAGTCCCGCGGTGGCGCACCGGAGATCGCCGAGATGCTGAAGGTGCACCCGCAGACCGTTCGCTACCGCCTGCACCAGCTGGAGGCGCTGTTCGGTGAGCGGCTTCACAACGTCAACGACCGGCTGCACATGGAGATCGCCCTGCGGGCAAGGAAACTCACCGGCAAGCTCGGCTGACACGCACCTCGGCGAGTACCACGAATTGGCGAAGTGTTATCCGGTTGACAATTGTTGATCGGATAGCACTTCGCCTTCTCAATTATCGGGCGGTTTTTCGTCCATATCGGTTTGATCGATTGCTTTCCCTGGATCGGCAACGTCGCGCCAAGGTATGTTGGCGTCAAACTTACTGATCACTCCGCACTGCGCGTGAGCTGAAAACCCTTTCCAGGCGATCGAATCGTGGTGATCATCGTGGCCGACCAGCACGGCGAACGGGTGGACGTGGCCTTCGACTCCATGCTGACCCCGTTGCGCCGCACCGAACCCGGCGACGAGAGCGCCCGCGCGGTGCAGCTGTGGTCGCTGCTGCCGAGCGAACTGTCCGGCATCTTCCGGCCGCGGGTGGCCGACGTGGCCGGCGAGGTGCTGACCGAGATCCAGCAGGCGGTGCCGGAGTACGCGCGGCCGCTGGAGGGGCCGTTCGGCAAGACGATCACCGCCGGGGTGCAGGAGGCGATCCTGCAGTTCGTGGACCGGCTCGGCGACCCGACCTCCCCCGCGGACGACCGCGGCCGGGTGTTCCACCGGCTCGGCCGGCACGAGCTGAGCCAGGGCCGCAACCTCGACGTGCTGCAGACCGCGTACCGGGTTGGCGCGCGGGTGGCTTGGCGGCGGATGTCCGAAGTGGGTGCCGAGGCCGGGGTGCCGGTGTCCACGCTCTGCCTGCTGGCCGAGGCGATTTTCGCTTATCTGGACGAGATGTCCGCGCTTTCCATCGAGGGCCACACCTCCGCGCAGGCCCGCGAGGTCGGCGCGGTCCAGCGGCGACGGCGACGGCTGATGGACATGCTGCTCTCGGAACCGCCGGTGGCGCGGCCGGTGCTCGAGGAGCTGGCGAAGACGGCCGAATGGCAGCTCCCCGAGTTCGTGGTGGCGGTGGCCGTCGAGTATCCGGAGAACGAGCACGACGTGCCCTTTCCGTCCCTCGGCGACGAGGCGCTGCTGGACCTGGAGAGCAACACGCCGAGCCTGCTGATCCCGGCGCCGGACGTGGAGGGGGCGCGGAAGCTGGAGCCCGCGCTGCACGGCTGGCGGGCGGCGGTCGGGCCGAGGGTGGCGCTGGCCGAGGCGGCCCAGTCGCTGCGCTGGGCGCGGCAGGCGCTGCGGCTGGCCGGTACCGGGGTGCTGCCGGACGCCCAAGTCATCTGGTGCGACGACCACCTTTCCGACCTCTGGCTGCTGAGCGACCCGTTCCTGATCGAACAACTGGCCGCGCGGGTGCTGGCGCCGCTGGAGGACCTCAAGCCGCAGCACCGCGCGCGGCTGGCCGACACGCTGCTCGCCTGGCTGGAGACCAGGGCCAACGTGCGCGACATCGCCGCCCGGCTTTCCGTGCACCCGCAGACCGTCCGCGCCAGGGTGCACGATCTCGAGTCGCTCTTCGGCGACCGGCTGGAGGACCCGCAGCAGCGCTTCGAGATGATCCTCGCCCTGCGCACCACCCACAAACTGCACAGCTCCGCCCAGCACTGACCCCCACCGGCCGCCGCGCTGAGGCGCGTAACGTTTCCGGCTGTGCGGGTAGCGCTACTGGGGCCGGTGCGGGTGTTCGGCGACGACGGTGAACCGGTCGAGGTCGCGGGCGCCCGGCTGCGCACGCTGCTGGGCAGGCTCGCGCTGGCCGCGGGCAGGGCGGTGCCGTCCGAAGCGCTGATCGAGGACATCTGGGGAGCCGGCGCGCCATCCGGCGCAGCGAACACGTTGCACGCGCTGGTGCACCGGCTGCGGCGGGCGTTGCCATCGGCCGGGCTGGTGGAGTCGCTGGCCGTGGGTTACCGGCTCGCCGTGCCCGCGGACGGGGTGGACGCGCACCGGTTCGAGGTGCTGGCCGCGCGGGGCGGCCGCGAGCTGGCGGCGGGTGATCCGGGGCGGGCGGCGGCCACGCTCGGGGACGCGCTCGCGCTGTGGCGCGGCACGCCGTTCGCGGACCTGCCGGCGGCGCCGTTCGCCGGGCCGGCCGTGGTGCGGCTGGAGGAACTGCGCGCAGCGGCCCGTGAGGACCGGTTCGACGCGGCCCTTCAGCTGGGGCGGCACGCCGAGGTGCTGCCCGACCTGGAGGTGGCGTGCGCGGACGATCCGCTGCGGGAACGCCTTGCCGCGCTGCGGATGCGGGCCCGGTACGCGGCGGGCCGCCAGTCGGACGCGCTCGCCGGGTACGAGGAGATCCGGGCCAGGCTGGCCGACGAGCTGGGCGTGGACCCTTCCGCCGAGCTGCGGCGGACCCAGCTGGCGGTGCTGCGCGGGGACCTGGACCGGTCGGCCGCCAGTACCGAGGCCGCGCCGGGCCGGCTGCCGTCGCGGCTGACGTCGTTCATCGGCCGCGACGACGAGCTGAAGGCGGTGGCCGAGCTGATGGAGTCCGCCCGGCTGGTCACCGTGGTCGGCCCCGGCGGCGTGGGGAAGACCCGGCTGGCCGTGGAGGCGGCGTCGGAGCACCGGGCGTACCGAAGCGGGCGGCTGTGGCTGGTCGGGCTGGCGGGCGTGGAGAACCGGCGTGGGGTGGCCGGCGCGATCCTCGGCGCGCTCAGCGCGGGCACCGGCCAGCTCGGCGGCGCGCCCATCGAGCCGCTGGACCGCGTGGCCGAACTGCTCGGCGGCGGCGACGCGGTGCTCGTCCTGGACAACTGCGAGCACGTGGTGGCCGAGGTGGGACGGGTGGCCCGGCAGCTGCTCGAAGCGCGGCCGCGGCTGACCATCCTGGCCACCAGCCGGGAATCGCTGGACGTCATGGGCGAGGCGCTGTGCCGCCTCGGCCCGCTCGACGTGCCAACCGAGAGCGCGGCGGTCACCGGCGCCGTCGAGTCGGCCGCGGTACGGCTGCTGCTGGACCGCGCTTCCGCCGTCCGGCCCGGTTTCACCCTCGACGAGTCCACCGTCGGCTCGATCGTGGACGTGGTGCGCCGGCTCGACGGGATGCCGCTCGCACTGGAACTGGCGGCGGCGCGGCTGCGGTCGATGAGCATCGGCCAGGTCGCCCAGCGCCTCGACGACCGGTTCCGACTGCTGTCCTCGGGCAACCGCGCGGCGCAGCCCCGGCAGCGCACCCTGCGCGCGGTGATCGGGTGGAGCTGGGAGCTGCTGACCGAATCCGAGCGGGTGCTGGCGCGGCGGATGGCGATCTTCCCCGCCGCCAGCGGAGCCGACGCGATCGAGGCGGTGTGCGCCGACGAGGCGCCGCTGGTGCCGGAGGACGTCTTCTACGTGCTCGACTCCCTGGTCGACAAGTCGCTGGTGGAGCAGAGCGGGAACGGCTATCGGATGCTGGAGAGCATTCGCGCCTTCGCGGCCGACGAGCTGTCGCGCGCGGGTGAGCGGGAAACGGTCCGGCACCGGTTCACCAGCTACTTCGCCGCGCTGGCCGCCGAGCACGAGCCGCTGGTGCGATCTCGTCACCAGACCTCGTCGCTGACGTTGCTCACCGGCGAATACGACAACCTGATGTTCGCGCTGCGTTCGGCGCTGGACGGCCGGGACCCGGCGGCCGCGGTGCGGTTGCTCGGGCTGTTGCACTGGTACTGGTACCTGGTGCGCCACGACGCCCGCACGGAGTCGCTCGTCGCCGAGACGCTGGCGTTCGGCGACGCGCTCCCCGGCGACGCCCGCGCCGCGTTCACCGCGATAGACGAGCTGATCGGCGAGAGCGCGCCGACCACCGACACCGAACGGGTGCGTGCCCTGATCGCCGGCTGTGCGGACACCGGCGCGCTGGAGCGGTACCCGATGCTGCTGATGGTGACCCTGCCCATCGCGCATCAGCTGGGTCTCGACGACCTGGTCGAAGCCGAGATGGTCCGGGTGCGGAGCCGTCCGGACCCCTGGGCCAAGGCGTGCATGTCGCTGCTGGAGGCCCGTATCGCCGGGGACCGCGGGGACTGGACCGGCCTGACTTCCGCCCGCGCGCGGGCGGTGCACGAGTTCACCGCCGCCGGTGACCGGCTGTTGACCGCGGTGTCGCTGGCCGTGCTGTCCGAGGTCCATTCCGTCCGTGGTGAGCACGACGCGGCGATCACCGGCCTGGAACGCGGTATCGCGCTGGCCGCCGGGGCGCAGGACGAGGTCACCTACCTGGTGGCGCTGGCGATCGTGCGGATGCGTGCCGGTGATCTGGACGGCGCCGGACGCGACCTCGACGCGGCCGAGCGGCTGACCCGGGCGCGCGGTCTTTGGTACATGGGCCCCGAGGCGCTGCGTGGCCGCGCCGAGCTGCACCGCCGCGCCGGTGACTGCGAACGGTCCGAGCTGGCGCTCGACCGACTGGCGGAGCTGACCGACCAGTTGCGGCTGCCCGGTCTGGAACGCTGGCTGGCACCGGCCCGGATGGCACTGCGGCTGACCACCGGTGACGCCGCGGGTGCCCGCGAGCTGCTGCCCGCCGCGATCACCGGCACCCAGGCCAGTGGCGACCCGGCCCCGGCCGCGCAGCAGCTGGCCCGGCTGCTGTTCCTGGAAGGCGACTTCCCCGGGTCGGCGACCGCACTCGGCCTCAGCGAAGCCATTCGCGGCGCCTTCGACCACGGCGATCCGGAGCTGCGGGAACTGGTCACCGAGCTCACCCGGCAGCTCGGCGAGCGCGACTACGACGCCGCCTACCGCGCGGGCGCCCGGCTGAGCAGACCCGACGCGCTCGCCCGCCTCGGCGTCCGCCGCGACCCGGCCCTATACGCCCACCCCGTCCCCGTCCGCGCGGTATAAGCCGAACGTCCGCGCAGGCCCTGGCCATTCCCGTCGGCGAGTCGACCATTCACGGTCCGCGAGTCGACCGTTCGGGGGCGGCGAGTCGACCATTCCGGGCCTGCGAGTTGACCGTTCACGGTCCGCGAGTTGACCGTTCACGGCGGTGGCGCGGTTGTCGTAGCCAGCCAACTCGGTGTCGCGAACGGCCAATGACCTCCGACTCCGACCGGGCGGCCGTCGCCGTATTTCCCGAGTTGCAACGGCTGATCGACCTGCGTGAAGTGGGCTGGCTCTTCACCTACGTGCACGACCGGGATGGCTTGTTGGTCATGGTGGCGGGATTGCGGATGTGGCGCGGTGTGCTGCAAGCGGACGCGCTGCGGGTGAAGAGCCCACCCGACGCCCAGGCGCTTCGCAGCGGGCCGGACCACACGATCTGGTTCCGCACCGGCACCCTGGCCGAAGTCGTCGACGGGCTGCTGAGCCTGCCCGTGCCGCAAGGAGACGACCATGCCTGAGGGGACAGCATCGGCCCCGACCCCGCGCGTGTCCGCGCGTCAGGGTCAGAGGGCGAGAGACGAGGTGAGGAGGGGCCAGGACTCGTGCAGGGCGCGGTTCCAGTAGGGCCAGCTGTGCGTGCCGTCGCCGTAGTAGCTGGTGGTGACCGGGATTCCCTTGGAGCTCAAGAGATTCGTGAAGCTCTGGGACGCGGAGAGCGCGGCGGGTTCGAGCCAGTCGGACTTGCCGGGCGGGTCGAGCGGGCCGGCTTTGCCGTTGCCGCAGGAGACGTACAGGCCGACGCCGCGGAACTTTTCCGCATTGTCGTAAGGGTTCTGGGACCGCCACAGGTCCGGCTTGACGTACTGGTTCCCCCACAGTGCCATCAGGTTGAGGCCCTGCTGCATCAGGATGCCCTGGATCACCTCGGGCACCCCGAACTGCATGGTGTTCGGGATCCCGCTGTAGGACGCGGCCGCTCGGAACATGCCGGGATGCCGGAACGCGTACGCCAGCGCGCCGTAGCCGCCGATGGACAGGCCGGCCACCGCGCGGCGGTCGCCGGCCTGGTAGTCCCGTTCGAGGATGCCGCGCAGTTCGGTGACGTGGAAGGTTTCCCAGTCCGGCCCACCGGGCAGGCCGAAGTTCCACCACTTCGAGTACATCCCGGCCTTGCCGTCGCTGGGCATCACCACCAGCACGTCCTTGTTCTCGGTCAGCGCCTCGACGTCGGTGTAGTGCGTCCAGGACTTGTAATCCTGCACCTCGCAGCAGCCGTGCAGCAGGTACAGCACCGGCCACTTCCGGCCGGGCTCCTCGTCGTACCGCTCCGGCAGCAGCAGCCGCACCGGCGCCTCCGCCCCCAGCGCGGGCGAGGAGATGACCAGGTCGAGCGTGCGGCTGTCCACCCTGGTCTCGCTGACCACCCGCGCGCCGTCGGCCGCCGTCGCCTGCGCCGGGAGCAGCACGCCGAACAGCAGCACCACTCCGGTCAGCATCCGCCAACGTCTCATCTCGTTCTCCGTTCACCACGGGAGGTGCTAGGCCGGCGGGCGCTGCACATCCCTGCTTCCTTCGAGAAAGTGCCCGAGCCGCTCGGCGAGTTCGTCCACCTGCGGCGGATCGATCATCGTGAGCTGGTCGCCCGGCACGGTCACCACGCGCAGGCTCGGGCACAGCTCGTCCCAGCCGGGCGCCCGCTCATCGGCCGCCCGGCAGAGCAGCACCGGACCGGCATAGGGCTTCGGCCGGTAGCGTTCCGCGATCTTCGTGTCCACATAGGACGTGTACTGGTGCCGCAGTACCGCGTCGCCGGTGCCGGGCGCGACCGCGGCCAGCCTGCCGAGCACCAGGTCGACCTGCCCCGGCTCGTCCAGCTCCCGCTGCTCGGCCGACGACAGCGCGAGGTCCATTCCGTACACGTCACGCACATGCCGCAGGAACCGGCCCGCGCCTTCGTCCGCCCCGGCGGCCCGCCGGGGCAGCACGGTGCCGATCAGGATCACCGCGTCCACCTGGCAACCCGCCTCGGTGAGCTGCCTGGCCACCTCGTAGGCGAGCATGCCGCCGAAGGACCAGCCGCCGAGCCGGTACCGGCCTTCGGGCTGGATCACCCTGACCAGCTCGACGTACCGGGCAGCCTTCTCCTCCAGCGTGCCCAGCTCGTCCATCCGCTCCAGGCCGTAGCAGGGCTGCCGGTCGCCGAGCCGGTCCACCAGCGGCCGGTAGACGCTGGTGGTGCCGCCGGCCGGGTGGAACAGGAACAGCGGCGGCTGGTCGCCGCGTTCGCACAGCAACCGCACCGGGCCGGTATCCGTGCCTTCGTACCCACCGCGAAGCAGATCGGCCATCGCGGCCACGGTCGGTGCGAAGAAAAGCTCATCAACTTCGGGCGCTTCGCCGAGCCTTTCCACCACTTCGCCGCGAATCCGTTCCGCACCGGACAACTCGCCACCGAGTTCGAAGAAGTCGTCGAACACACCGAACTCGCGGGCATCGAGCACGGCCCGCCACAGCCCGGCGACCCAGCGCTCGGCAGGGTCCCTCGGCGCGACCGGACGCGGCCCCGGTGCGGGAGCCGGGTGCGCGTCTTCGCCGGTCGCGCCGAGGCCCTTTTCAGTGGGGTCAGCGGATTCGAGGTCGGCGAACACCGGCCGACGGCCGAGTTCGGGGAAACGTCCGAGCGCGCGGGACAGGTCGATCCGGCCGACCCCGATCACCGGCGGCCCCGCGCCGAGCACCGCGGCCAGCGCGGCAAGGCCCTCGTCCGCCGCCATCGGTTCGAGCAACGGGTTGTTGCCGGGGCCGGTGGCCCAGGCGCCCCACTGCACGCTGGTCGCCGGCAGGCCCTGCGCGCGGCGCGACGCGGCCAAGCCGTCCAGCCAGGCATCGGCGGTGGCGTGCGCGGCCTGGCCGGGCGACCCGAACAGCGCGGCGGCCGAGGAGAACCCGAGCCACCAGTCCAGATCGTGGCCCTGGGTGGCCTCGTGCAGGTTCCGGCCGCCGAGCACCTTCGGCCGCCACACCTCGGCCAGCCGCGCTTCGGTCAGCTCGGTGACCGGCCGGTCGTCCGGCACCCCGGCGGCGTGCACCACGCCGTGCAGCCGGACGCCGTCTTCGGTGACCCGGTCCACCGCGGCCCGCACCACCGCCGGTTCGGCGATGTCGCCGAGCACCAGCCGGATGTCGGTGCCGCGCTCGCGAAGCCGGTCGAGCACGGCCGACACCTCCGGCGACGGCCCGGTCCGCCCGCACAGCACGATCCGCTTCGCCCCGCGCCCGGCGAGCCAACCCGCGGTGAGCAGCCCGAACGCGCCGAGCCCGCCGCTGATCAGGTAGCCGCCCGGCCGCACCCGCGATCCGGCCGCCGGATCGGCCGGCGCCGTCCGCACCACCCTGGCCACGTACCGACGACCGTCGCGCCAGGCCACTTCGTCATCTGCCGCCACGGCTCGAAGTTCGGCGGCCAGCGCCGCACCGCTGGACGCCGGGTCCAGGTCCACCAGGCTGACCCGGAGGCCAGGATGCTCGAAGGCCAGTACCCGGACCAGCGCCCGCAACGCGGCGGCCCCGGGTTCGCCGTGCTCCCCCTCGGTCACCACCGCCGCGTTGCGCACGGCGAGGTACAGCCGCGTCGGCGAACCGGCCAGTCGTCTGACCACAGTGGACACCGTCAGCAGCAGTTCCCTCGCCACCGCGGGATCCCGGTACGCCCTGGTCTGCGCGGCGATCAGCACCACCCCGGCCGGCGAGCGCAGCCCGTCCGCCAGCTCGGCGACCGGCAGCGCGGTCGCGCTGTCCCCGGTCGCGGCGAGCGCGGTGGCCAAGCCGATGGACTGGGCCAGGCTGGCCGGGCGGTCGTCGGTGAGCACCAGCCAGTCACGGCCGACCGCGGACGGCTCGGCCGGCAACGGCCGCTCCACCCAGCGGGTCTCGAACAGCTTGTCGTGCAACGGAACCGGCAACGCGGCGGAGGACAACCGCCGCACCCGCACCCCGGTCAGCTCGGCCACCACCCGCTCCTCGGCGTCCATCAGCCGCACCGCCCCGAGCAGCTCGTCGCCGGTTCGCCGCACCGCCGCCCGGCAGCGCACCCCCGCCCGCGGATCGCCGGGCAGCCGCACCGACCCGATCCCGGCGGGCAGGTAGACGCCGCGCGCGCCGTTCAGCTCGGCGGCCGCCGCCGCGGCCAGCGTGTGCAGGCAGGCGTCGCCGAGCGCCGGGTGCAGGGTGAACGCCGGATGGTCGGACGCGGCTTCGGGCAGCGCGATCCCGGCGGACGCCCGGCCCCTCGCCGCGTGTACGCCGTGCAGCCCGCGAAAGGCGGGCCCGTAGCTCTGGCCGTGCAGCGCCAACTCGCGGTACAGATCGAGCGGCGGCTCCTCGGCGATCGCGCCCGCCCACGGCGAGACGGGTACCGCGGGTTCCACCAACACCTCGGCCGTCGCGTGCCCGATCCAATCCCCGGAGCCCGTCTTCGACCTGATCCGCACCAGCCCGCGATCAGGGCCGAGCCGGCGGAACTCGGTGCACAACCGGACCGGCTGGTGCACCGGCAGCAGCTCGGCCAGCTCCAGGTCGCGGACCACCAGCTCACCATCCGGCACCCCGAAAACGGCCCGACCGCAGGACATGGCCATCTCCAGGTAGGCCGTGCCGGGCAGCACCGGCATGCCCTGCACCTGGTGATCGGCCAGCCACGGCAGCGTCTCCGGGTCCAAATCGGACTGCCACAGCTCGCGGGCCTCCTCCGGCACCTCCACCCGGACCCCGAGCAGCGGATGCGCACCGGTCGCGGGTGCAGGGCGGCGAGGCTCGGCCCAGTAGCGCTCGTGCTGCCAGGCCGGCCCCGGCAGGTCCAGCACCGGCCCGTCCGGGTACCGGCGGGCGAGCACCGACGGGTGCCCGGCGGCGTGCAGCGCGGCCAGGCTGGTCAGGAAGTCGTCGCGATCCGCGGCCCGGCGGCTCAGCGTCGGCAGCGCCACCGCGTCGTGCCCGCGCACGGTCGCGGTCTGCTCCACCGCGGTGGCCGCGATCGGGTGCGGCGAGATCTCCACGAACATCTGGTGCCCGTCCGCCATCGCGGCGGCCAGCGCGTGCGTGAACCGGACCGGGCGCCGGAGGTTGGCCACCCAGTAGTCCTCGTCGAACACCGGAGTGCCCCGCGGATCGTCCAGCACGCTGGAATAGAAGGTGGTCAGCGGCGGGCCGGCGGGCAGCGTGCCCAGCCCGGCGCGGAACTCCGCCAGCACCGCGTCCACCGCCGGCGAGTGCCCGGCGCTGGTGACGGTCAGCCGCCTGGCCAGCTTGCCGATGCTCTCCGCGTAGGCGACCAGCGCGGCCACCTCGGCCGCGTCGCCGCTGATCGTGCACTGCGTCGGCGAGGTGTACACCGCGACGGACACCCCGGGGAACCGCTCACCCAGCTCGGCCAGTTCGGTGGCGGAAAGCTCCACCACCGCCATCGCGCCGGCCCCGGACGCGGACAGCTCGGACAGCAGCCGCGATCTGGTCGCGACGGTCCACAGCCCGTCCGGCACGGCCAGCGCGCCGGCCACCACCGCGGCGGCCACCTCGCCCATCGAGTGCCCGAGCACCGCGGCCGGCTCGACCCCGTGCGCCCGCCACAGCGCGGCCAGCGCGACCTGCATGCCGAACAGGGTCGGCTGCACCACCGCCGGATCCGTCGACGGGTGGCTGCTGCGCAGCCGCGAGCGCAGCGAAAACCCGGCTTTGGCAAGGAAGATCGGCTCCAGCGCGTCCACCGCGGCGCGGAACTCCGGCTCGGTGGACAGCAGCCGTTTGCCCATCGCCGGCCAATGCGAGCCGTAGCCGGAGAACACGAACACCGGCCCGGCGCAGGCGGGCCGGGAGTTGCCGAGCAGCACCTCCCGGTTCGGCGTCCCGACCGCGAGCGAGCGCAGTCCCTCGACCAGCCTGGATCTGGCCGGCACCACCAGCACGGCCCGCCGGTCCTGGTGGTCGCGCGCCGCCAGCGCCCCGGCCAGTTCGTCCGGCCGGACCGCCTTGCCGCCCGGCGAATCCAGCCAACCGACCAGGTCGCGGGCACGCTGCCGCAGCGCGGCGTCGGTGTGCGCGGAAAGCGCGAAAACGTGCGGCCTGCTGCCCCAGCGCTCACCGGCCGCGGCGGACGTGTTCGGCTCGAACGGCCACTCCTCCAGCACCACGTGCGCGTTGGTGCCGCCGAAACCGAAGGCGGAAACCCCGGCCCTGGCGGGAGTTCCGGCATACCGCGGCCAGTTGGTCGGCTCGGTCACCACCGAAAGGGCGCTGCGGTGGAAGTCGATGTGCGGGTTCGGCTCGGTGAAGTGCAGGCTCGGCGGGATCTTGCCGTGCCACAGCGCCAGCACGGTCTTGATCAGGCCGATCACCCCGGCCGCGCCCTCGAGGTGGCCGAGGTTGGTCTTCACCGAGCCGAGCAGCAGCGGCCTGCCGCGGTCACGGCCGCGGCCGAGCACCTCGGTCAGCGCCTGCGCCTCGATCGGGTCGCCGAGCAGGGTGCCGGCCCCGTGCGCCTCCACGTAGTCCACAGTGGACGGATCGGAGTCGGCGATCGCGTGCGCGTCGGCCAGCAGCGCCCGCTGCGCAGCCGGGTTCGGCGCGGTCAGCCCGTTGGACCTGCCGTCCGAGTTCACCGCGCTGCCGCGGACAACGGCCAGCACCCGGTCCCCGTCGACGCGCGCGTCGGCCAGCCGTTTGAGCAGCACGACCCCGCAGCCCTCGCCGCGCACGATGCCGTCCGCGGCCGCGTCGAACGCCTTGCACCGCGCGTTCCCGGCGAGCGCGCCCGCGCGGTGGAAGGTGGCGGTGATCTCGGGGGTGAGCATCAGGTTCACCCCGCCCACCACGGCCAGGTCGATCTCGCCGTCCCGCAGGCCGCGCACCGCCTGGTGCACGGCGACCAGCGAAGAGGAGCAGGCGGTGTCCACCACCACGCTCGGCCCGCGCAGGTCGAGCTGGTACGACAGCCGGTTGGCCGCGATGCTGGCCGCCGCGCCGGTGGCCGTCCACGGCGCCGTCGAAGCGGAACCGCCCATGGTGAGGTGGCCGTACTCGGCCGAAGAGATACCGACGAACACCCCCGTCCGGCTGCCGCGCAGCGAACGCGCGCTGACCCTGGCCTGTTCCAGCGCGGCCCAGGTGACCTCCAGCAAGATCCGCTGCTGCGGGTCCATCAGGGTGGCCTCGTCCGCGCTGATCCCGAAGAAGTCCGCGTCGAACCCGGTGACGTCGGCCAGGAAACCGCCGTGCCGGGGGAAACCGTCCGCACCCGTGAAATCGGCCCAGCGCCCGTCGGGCACCGGGCCGATCGCGTCGGTACCCGCGACGAGCAGCCGCCAGAAGTCCTCCGGCGACTCCACGTCACCGGGCAGCCGGCAGCCCATGCCGATCACCGCCATCGGCTCACCGTCGGCCGCCCGCGCCCGCACCGGCTCGACCGGGTCGGCAGGGTCACCACCGGCCAGCGAACCGGCCAGCATCGCCACCGTCGGCTGCTGCCACAGCAGGCCGGCGGGCAGGTCCCGACCGGTCAGCTCGCTCAGCTCGGTGGCCACCACGATCGCGTCCCTGGAGGACACGCCCAGCTCGCGCAGCGGCCGCTCCGGGTCGATCGACTCCGGGCGAAGGCCGGTCAGCAGTGCGATCCGATCGATCAGCCAGCGCCGCAGCTCCGGCTCCCCCGGCGGCGGCAGGCTCACCGAGATCCGGTCCGTCCGAAGGCGCCGGCCAGGTAGTTCGCCCGGCAGCGCGACCTGGCCACCTTGCCGCTGGTTGTCCTCGGCAGGTCACCGGGACTGAGCAGCAGCACGTCGTGCAGGCCGACCCCGTGCTGGGCCGAGATGGTGCCGCGCAGCGCCCCGATCACCTCGTCCACGTCCAGCCACTCGTCGTCGATCCACCGCGAGCGTTCCGCGACCACCACCAGCCGCTCGCCGTCGGTGAACGGGACCGCGAAGGCGGCCGCGGAGTGCGGGCGGATCGCCGGATGCGCCTGCTCGGCGCTGACCTCGATGTCCTGCGGGTAGTGGTTGCGGCCGTCCACGATGATCAGGTCCTTGATCCGGCCGGTCACGTACAGCTCGTTCTCGAACAGCACGCCGAGGTCGCCGGTGCGCAGCCACCAGTTGGGTTCCGCGCCGGAGCCGTGGCCGTCCATGATCGCGCAGAAGGTCTCCCCCGACGACGTCGCTCGTCGCCAGTAGCCGCGGCCCACGTTGGGCCCGCTCACCCAGATCTCGCCGACGTAGCCGGCCGGCTGCTCGACCCTGCTGCGCGGATCGACGATGGCGACCTGCTGGCCGACCGGACGTCCCGCCGAAACCAGCACGGACACCCCGCCGAGCGAGTCCTCGGCCGGCACCGCACGGCCACCGGCCAGCCGCACCCGGTCGAAGGCGACCCGGCGCGGCGGCGCACCGGCCGCGGACACCGACACCAGCACGGTCGCTTCGGCAAGGCCGTAGGAGGACCGGTGCGTCTCGGGTTTCAACCCGCACGACCGGAACGCCTCGTGGAACCGGTCCATCACATGCGCCTGCACCGGCTCGCTGCCGTTGATCAGCGCGCGGACCCGGTCCAGCCGCAGGAAGTTCTTGTCCGCCGTGCTGACCCTGGCCGCGGCCACCCCGTAGGCGAAGCTGGGCGCGGCGCTGATCGCGCCGGGGTTGGCCGAGAGCGCGCGCAGCCAGCGCACCGGCTTTTCCAGGAACGCCAAGGGATCCATCAGCACCGTGGACATCCCGGCGAGCACCGGGGCTGCGATCGCCAGCACCAGGCCCATGTCGTGGTAGAGCGGCAGCCAGCTCACCGACACCGCGCGATCCGGCTCCACGCCGTAGGCCCGCGCGGACTGCCTGGCGCTGGCCACCACGTTGCGGTGGGTGATGATCACGCCGGTCGGCACCCTGGTGGAGCCGGAGGTGTACTGGAGGTAGGCCTCGTCGTCCGGGCTTGGTTCCACCGCGCTGAGCAGTTCGGGGAAGCCGCTGGGCACCTCGTCCACCGCGACCACCTGGCGCACCCGCGGCCGGATGCCGTCCAGGAAGGAGCGCACCGTGGACAGCCGGTCCTTGGTGGTCAGCACCAGGCTCGGCCCGGCGTCCCCGATCACCCCGGCCAGCCGCTCCGCGTGCCCGGGCAGTTCGGGGCCGAACAGCGGCACCGCGACCAGCCCGGCCCGCAGACAGGCCAGGAAACCGATGATGTACTCGGTGCACTGGCCCATCAGGATCGCGGCCCGCTCGCCCCGGTCGGTCATGCTCTGCAGCCAGGCGGCGACCTCGGTGACCCTGGTGTCGAGTTCCTGCCAGGTCAGCGAATGGGCGATCCCGGACGGGTTGGACGAGTAGTCGAGATAGGTGACCGCGGTCCGGTCGCCGCGCCGGGTGGCCCAGCCGCTGAGCAGCTCGGGCAGCGTTTCCCGGTGCGCGCCGGCCCGGTCCAGTCCTGCCGGGGAGATTCGAGGGGAAATCCAGGGGCCGGTCTTCTCCGAACTCGTGAACATTCGTGCCTCGCATACTCACCAGGACCTGCGCGCGCTCGTGAGTGGAAACTGTTGTCCCAGCAACACTTTTCACTCACGACCGTGCGACGGGTCACCGATAGTGGAGGGCCGGCGCGGGAAGGGTGGAATCTCCCGCGCCGGCCTGCCTGGACAGCACCGCTGGGGGCCGGTGCCGCCGAGGCTGGTTCTGGTGCTGTGCTGGTTCTAGACCTTTGCGAGCTTCACGTTCGCCGTGTTGTCCGGACCGGCCGAGTTCATGTTGATCAGGAAGGTGCTGAACCCGCAGGCGTCGGACCACTCGGACAGCGTGTACGGAGTGGTCGTGGCCAGGTCGCCGCCCTTGGCCGGGTCGAACGGGCCGGTCGAGCCCAGGGTCAGGGTGGGAGCTTCCTTCTGCTCGCAAGCGTCACCCACCAGCAGCGGGAAGCCCAGCGCGGTCAGGTTCTTCAGCCTGATCTGCAGCGGCAGGGTGAAGTTCTCCACCTTGCCGCCGACGAACTTGCCGCTGGACGGGGCCGCTTCGAAGAACTCGACGTCCAGCTCGGAGTCGAAGGTGCCGAACGCCTTGAACGCCACGTGCGGCGCGGTGTCCTGCTTGAACTTGCTGGTGAAGTTGCCGCTGGCCAGATCCAGCTCGACGTCCACCGTGGCATCGATCGGGATGTCGGTGTTCATCTTGACCACGTGCGCTGCACCGGTGACCTTGTACTTGAGCTTGAGCGGGGCGGCGTTGGCGGTACCGGTGAGCACGCCGCCCACGAGGCCGGCTGCCAGTACGACCGTGGCCACACTCGCCAGCTTGGCCTTGATGTTCTTCATACCGAATCTCCTAGCGTATCCAGTGAAGGTGCACTACGGGTCCTGACAAATTCGGGGATTCCGGGACCCACCAGAACAGTGACGCGGAAAGCGTCTGCCAACCGACTGACTCACACCTCAGCCTCAGCAAGCGAAAACGAAGCTCTTACCATCTTTTCCGCTTATTGGGAGTTTACTGCGACGTAACGGGCGACACAAGCCAAAACGGGGAACAAGTCTTATTCTCGTTTGTCTTCACGAAAATTATCACCAGCCTGATTGCTTCCAGAATTCGACTATCCCCGGCATGCGAAGAAAAGTGACACGATCTCGCCTTACCTCGCCTGCAGGTCGGCGATGAGCCAGCGGCCGCCATGGCGCTCCGCGGTGACGCTCAGCTGGGCGGCGCCCACACTGGACGAACCGGTGTCCGCCCTGGTCGAGCTCTGGTCCAGGAACGCCAGCAGGGTGGCACGGTCGCCGTCGAGCAGCTTCACCCCGGACACCGCCGGTTGCGAGCGAAGGGTCAGCTTCTGCGCCGGCGCCTGCGTCCGCACCTGCGCGAACAGCTGCTCGTACTGGTCTTTCGCCCGGCCGGTGAGCAGCTGGCCCGCCGCCTCTTCGGTCGGCGCCGGATTGTCGAAGGAGTACGAGAAGATCCTGCCCAGCGCGTCGTTCACCTGACCGAGCACCGCGGTGGTGGTTTCGGAGTCGACCAGCGCGGTGTTGTTCGCGGCCGGGCCGCCACGGGCCTGCTGCGACTCGATGGCGAACCAGCCGGCGAGCCCGCCGAACAGCACCGCGGCGGCCAGCGCCAGCACGGTACCGCGACGCGGTTTGGCCGTTTCCGGCTCGTTCTCCGCCTTTTCCGCGGGCTTCTCTTCCGGTTCTTCCGGCTTTTCGTCGACAAGTGTCGCGACGATTTCCTTTTCCGACATTCGTTCTCCTAACCGATCAGGCCCCCGTGACCGGCACCGGGCTGAGCGCGTCCAGCTTCCAGGCGTCCCCGGTTCGGGTCAGCCCGGCCAAGAGCCGGCTGTGCTTGGTCACCGGCGTTCCCCCGTCCGGGGTCACCACGGTTTCCACCGAGGCGATCACCTTGGCGGTGCTCGCGCCGTCGTCCAGTTCGGTCACCGCCGCGTCCAGGATCTTCGCGGTGCTGACCGTTTTGGCCTCTTCGATGCGCTTGACCCCGTTCGCGGTGTCCTTGGCCAGCTCGTCGCGGAGGGTGCCGGTGGATGCCTCCAGCCACCGGTCGTACCCCGCGGCGGCCTGGTGGAAGTCCAGCGTGTTGAAGGTCAGCACCCCCTGCTGCGCGGCCTGCAGCACCCCTTCGCGGGCGATCCCGCGCTGGATCCCGTCGTCCTGTCCGGCGTCCCACCACGAGTATCCGAACCATCCGGCCGCACCCAACGCCAGCACCGCGGCGGAAAGGGCGGCGGAGAACGGAATCCCCCTGCGATCCCGGGCCTTCTTCTCGTTCATGTCACTCCTAACAGGACGGTCAGCGCCCGCTCGGTGAAGGGGCGTTCTGCGAACCGCGCACCCCGGTCCCGCTGCCCTTCGACAGGGTGCAGCGCGCGCCGGTGTTCAGCGGCCCGCCCGCACCGGTGTCCAGCCCGTCCCGGTACTGGGTGCCGTAACCGCTGGTGCACGGCGGCGGGTCGAAGAAGGTCAGCGACAGTCCGAAGTGCGCACCGTCGTCCCGCACCACCTTCGAGGCCGCGTTGACCGCCTGCGGTGCGGTGACCAGCAGCTGCTCCATCCCGCGCTGGCGGACCTCGACCACGTCGGCGGTGGTCAGCAGGTTGGCCATCATCACCCCGAGGCCGGGACCGGACTCCCGGATCAGGGCGCTGACCTGCTCGGTCGCCGCGGGCACCGCCGGCAGCAGCCCGCGCAGGTCCTGGTCCGAGTTCTTCATCGTCTCCGCGAGCAGCTTCGCGTTGCTGCCGAAGGACTTGATCGCGTCGGACTGCCGGTACTGGGTGTCCAGCACGGTTTTCGCGTCGGTCACCAGCTGGGTCACCTGCGGCACGTGCTGGGTGGCCGTCTGGATGAAGTCGATGCCCTTGTCCAGCAGCATCTCCAGGTTCGGCCCGGCACCCTCGGTGGCGTCGTACAGCTCGTCCACCACCTTGCGCAGCGCGTCCTTCGGCACCGAGTCGGCCAGCGCGGCGAGGTTGCTCAGCACCAGGTCCACCGGCAGCGGGGTCTTGGTGTCCTGTTCCTGGATAACCGAGCCGGCTTTCAGCATCGGGCCGTCATCCCGCCGTGGCCGCAGATCCACGTACTGCTCGCCGACCGCGGACCGGTTGGCCACCACCGCCTCGGTGTCCGCCGGCACCTCCATCGCGCCGGCGTCGATGTTCAGGTCCGCCTCCATGCCGGTCGCGGTCAGCCGCAGCTCACCGACCCTGCCGATGGCGACGCCCCGGTAGGTGACCTCCGAGTTGGTGAACACGCCGCCGCCGGTGACGAACTTGGCGGTGACCCGGTACCCGCTGTTCCACAACAGCTTGTCCAGCCCCGCGTAGGTGGCGCCGACGTAGGCGACACCGACGACGGCGATCACCACGAAGATCAGCACCTGCACCCGGACCACTTTGGTCAGCATCAGCGGCCACCACCCTGCAACGCCGCCTGCGCCTGCGCGTCCAGGTTCACGAACCCGTTGATGTAGTCGCCCTTGATGGTCTCCATCGCGCTGTCCGGGAACGGGAAGGTCAGCAGCATCTCCATCGCCTTTGGCAGGCTGTCCCCGGAGTTGGCCAGCTGGCGCAGCGTCGGCTCCAGCGCGCGGAGGTCGGCGACCAGGTCGTCCTTGCTCTTGTTGACCGTGTCCACCGCCACGTTCGTCAATGACGCCAAGGACTTCAGCATGCCGACCAGCGCCTCTCGCTGCTGTGAGACCACTTCGATGCCCGGTGTCAGGTCGGTCAGCGCCGTGTTGATCTCTTCCTTGTGCTCGCCGAGGGTGGCGGACAGCCGGTTCACGCTGTCCAGCGCCCTGGTGATCTCCGCCTTGTGCTCGTCGAGCCCGCCGACGAAGGTGTTCAGGTTCGAGATCAGCGCGCGGGCCGAGCTCTCCTTGCCGCCGAGCGCGTTGTTCAGCTCGCGGGTGATGCTCTGGATCTGCGCCACCCCGCCACCGTTGAGCAGCAGGGAAAGCGCGCCGAAGACCTCTTCGATCTCCGGGGCCATGCTGGACTCGGCCAGCGGGATCACCGCACCGTCGAGCAGCTTGCCGGTCGGTGTGGCGTCCGGCGGCGGCGCCAGCTCCACGAACTTCTCACCCAGGATGCTGGACTGGCGCAGCCGCGCCACCGCGTTGGCCGGGAGCACCGCGTCGCCGTTCACCCGCAGGGTCACCTGCGCGCTGCGCCCGTCCGGCGCCAGCTCCACGTTCTCCACCCGGCCGACCGCCACGTCGTTGACCCTGACTCCGGACTGCGGCACCAGGTCGAGCACGTTCTGGAAGCTGGCGAACACCCGGTACGGCCGGTCACCGAGCGCGGCACCACCGGGCAGCGGCAGGTCGTAGACGCTTTGCACGCTGCTGCCGCCGCAACCGGCGGTGACCGCGGCGAGCAGCACCACGGCGGCCGCCTTGAGCCTGGTCTTCGGCTTCACTGGGCACCTCCTGGGTTCGGTGAGGCGAAGAGCTCCGCACTGGGCAGCGGCAGCACCGGCAGGTCACTCCGGTTCTGCCCGGCGTCGACCGCCACCAGGCCGTCCTGCCTGGCCGCCGGTGCGCAACCGCCGACACCGGGGACCGGGCACGTCGAGCCGGCCGCAGCGGTCGACGCCTTGCTCTGCGCGGAGTACTCGAGCAGGTTGCCGCGACCGTCGAGGGTCCCGGTCTGCGGGTTGTACGCCTCCAGCAGGTTGGTCAGCGTGTTCGGCGCGGTGTCCAGCGCCTCGGCCAGCGATGCCTTCTGGTTGGACAGGATCTTGCTGATCTCCGCCAGCTTGTCCACATTGGACTTGACCTTGTCCCGGTTGTCCCGGATGAAGCCCTGCACGGTGCCCAGCGCCTTGGTCAGCTCGGTGAGCGCGCCGGAGAACTCGTCGCGCTGGTCGGCCAGCACCTTGGTGATCGAGGAGAGCTGCTGCCCGGCCTGGTTCACCTGGTCGTCGTTGGCGGCCAGCATCCCGGTGAACTTGCTCAGGTTGTCCACCGTGCTGAACACGTCGTCCTTGGTACCGCTCAGCGTCCTGGCCAGCTCGCCAAGCTGCTTGAGCGACTCGCCGAGCGGTTTCCCGTTGCCGTCGAAGGTTTTCGCGCCCTGCTCCAGCAGCTGGCTGACCGCGCCGTCGGAGTTGGCGCCGTTCGGCCCGAGCGCGGTGGTCAGCTCATTGAGACTGGTGAACAGCTGGTCCACCTCGACCGGGGTGGCGGTGCGCGCCACCGGGATCTCGGCGCCGTCACCGAGCTCGTCGCCGCCGGTGAAGACCGGGGCGACCTGGATGTACCGGTCGGCGACCAGGCTGGGCGTCACCACCACCGCGGAGGCGTTCGCCGGCAGCTGCACGTCCTCGCGGATGCTCATGGTGACCTTCACCTGCTGGCCCTCGGGCTCCACCGCCTCCACCGAGCCGACCGCGACGCCGAGCACCCGCACGTCCGACGCCGGGTAGACGCCGACCGCCGCGCTGAAGTACGCGACCAGCTTCTTCTCGCTGCCGATGGTGACGAACACCCAGATCGCGGTGGCCAGCAACGCGACCAGCACCCCGAGCGCGGTCCAGCGCAGCAGCTGCCGCCGCCGGTGGTGCGCGCCCATGTCCTCCAAGATCATGGTCTGTGCCATCAGCGGCCTCCGGACTTCGGTGGGGTGCAGCTACCGGGCGGGCCGCCGGTCGGGATGAGGCCGCAGATGTAGGTGTCGATCCACCGGCCGTTGCCGACCGTGTTGCCGAGCAGCCGGTAGAACGGCCCGGCAAGGCGCAGGCTCTCGGTCAGCTTGTCCTGGTTGCGCTGCAGCACCGTGCTCACCCGCTCCAGCTGGTCCAGCGCCGGCCCGAGGGTGGCCTGGTTGTCCGCCACCAGGCCCTGTAGCTGGATCGCCAGGTCCTTGGTGCCGCCGAACAGCTTCGCGATCGCGTCCTTGCGCGCGTTCAGCTCGGTGAGCAGCACGTTGCCGTTCTTGATCAGCGACTCGACCTGCTGGGTGCGGTCGCCGAGGGTGGTGGAGAGCTGGTTGGTGCCGGCGAACAGCTTGGCCAGCTCGTTGTCCCGCGAAGCCAGCGTGGTGGACAGCGCGGCCATGCCGTCCAGTGCGGTCCGCAGCTCCTGCGGGCTGGACGAGCCGAGCGTCTCGGACAGCGTGCGGAAGCTCTGCGCGAGCTGGTCGGTGTCGATCGCGCCGGCGGTGTTCGCCAGATCGTTGAAAACCTCGGTCACGTCGTAGGGGGACGTGGTGCGGTCACGCGGGATCGGGTTGTCCGGGTCCAGCTCGCCGGACCCGCGCGGGTCCAGCAGCAGGTTCTTCTGGCCCAGCAACGTCTTGATCTTGATCGCCACCGAGCTCTTGTCCCCGACCCAGGTGTCCTTCACCCGGAACAGCACCTTGACGTGGTCACCGGCCAGCTGCACGTCGGTCACCTCGCCGACCTTCACCCCGGCGACCCGCACCTCGTCGTTCGCCTTGAGCCCGGCCGCCTCGGTGAACTCGGCGGCATAGGTGGTCCCGCCGCCGATGATCGGCAGCTCGTCGGAGAAGAAGGTGGCGAGGCCGAGCACGGTCATGATCGACGCGGTGACCGCACCGACCACGATCGGGTTCCGCTCGCGGAACGGCTTCAGGGTCTTCAGGCTGAACTTCTTCATGAGCGGCACCTCGGTTGGGTCACCGGCAAGCCGACCGGCGGGCCGCCGGGGGCCGGCGGCGCGTCGGAGGTCGCCTCGCACAGGTAGATGTTGAGCCAGGACCCGTAGGAGACGAGCGAGCCGATCGCGTCGTACTTCTTGGGCAGGTTGTTCAGGAACTGCTCGAACACCGGGGTGTTGTCGGCCAGGTTCTTGGACAGGTCGCCGAGCGCGACCACGCTGTCCTTCAACGGTTTCCGGCCCTCTTCGAGCAGGCCGGCGGTGCTGTCGGCCAGCTCGCCGAGCCCGCCGATGGCCTCACCGATCGGTTTCGCGTCCGCCGCGAGCCCGCGGACCAGCTGCTCGGTGGTGTCGACCAGGGTGGCGAGCTGGTCGCCCTTGGCGTTGATGGTGTCCAGCACCGTGTTCAGGTTCCCGATCACCTGGCCGATCACCTGGTCCTTGTCGGCCAGCGTGGAGGTCAGCGAACCGGCGTGCTGCAGGAAGCTGCTGATGGTCGCGCCCTCGCCCTGAAGCACCTGCACGATCTCGAAGGAGAGCTGGTTCACGTCGTTCGGCGACAGCGCCTGGAGCAACGGCTTGAACCCGTTGAACAACGCGGTCAGGTCCAGCGCCGGGCGGGTGTGCTCCATCGAGATGTGCGCGTCCGCCGGCAGCACCGCGTTGCTGGGCTTCTCGCCCTGGTCCACGGACAGATAGCGCTGACCGATCAGGTTGCGGTAGCGGATCGCGACGATGGCCTCGCTGGAGAGCTTCCGGTGCGCGTCCACCGAGAACCGCACGTCGGCCAGCCGCCGGTCGACCACCTCGACCTTCTCCACCTGGCCGATCCGCACCCCGGACATCCGTACCTCGTCACCGGGGTTCACCGAGGTGGCGTCCCCGAAGCGCGCGGTGTAGGAAACCGTGTCGCTCACCCCGATGTTGGCGATGGTGATGCCCAACGCCACCGTGGCCAGCGCCGTCACGAGTAGGAAGATCACGCCCTTGATCAGCGGACCGGCGATACCCCTCATTTGCTTCCCCCCGTTCGAACGCGCGATCGCGAACGCGCAGACAGGCCGCTCCGCAAGGAGTTCAGGTCACCTGACGACATAAGGGCGGCCCGCCTCCGCGTTAGCGAGGCCTCCGGCCGGAGCGCGTTCCTTGGGGTTACCCGAGCACAGGGGGTGCCGGTAAGCACTTCGATCACTTGATCGTCACCTCCGCTCCCCGGAACAACGGCCCGACGAGCACGCTGCTCCAGTCCGGTACCTCGGCGGGCTGGATGCCGAGCGCCGGACCCATCAGTTCGGACACCATCTGCCGGTCGGCCGGCGAGTTGACCAGGCCGAGATCGTCGGCGGCGAAGGCACTCGCGCTCTGCCCGCCGCCACTGGCCCCGGCGCCCTGGCCGTAGCAGCGCGGGCCGCTACCGGGCGGATAACGCACGTCGTCCTTGCCGGGCACGTACTTTCCCCTTGCCGGCTGCACGGAGATCTGCACATGCAGCCCCGGCTCGTTCGTGCCCTTGCCTAGCGCCTTCTCCACGACCGGCTTCAGTCGGTTCACCGAGTCGAACAGGCAGGGGAACGAGGGCGAGTACTTGGCCAGCAGCTCCAGCGTCGGCCGGCTGGACTCGGAGAGCCCGATGATGTTCCCGGAGTTCTTCTGCAGGAACCCGTTCAGATCCTCGGAAGCCTTGGTGGTACTGGCGAACAGCGCTTCCAGATCGGACTTGTGGTCGACCAGCGTCTTGCCGGTGACGGACAGGTCGGTCAGCGCCCGCAGGATGTCCGGCGCGGCCGTGTTGTACACATCGGACACATCGGCGAGCCGGCTGATGTCGGCCTTGAACTCCGGCATCAGCGGGTTCGTCTTCTCCAGCAGGTCGTTGAACTGCACGATGCTGTCGCCGAGCGGCTTGCCCTTGCCGTCCAGCGCCATCGCGATCGCACCGAGCGAGCTGTTCAGCTTCTGCGGCTGCACCGCGCGCAGCAGCGGCAGCAGGTCGCCGAGCACCTTTTCGATCTCGATCGCGTTGGAGGAGCGGTCCTGCGGGATGACGTCCCCGTCCCGCAGCGGCCTCGGGTCCGCGCGCTCGGGCAGGATCAGGTTGACGTACCGCTCACCGAAGGCGCTCTTGGGCAGCAGCCGCGCGGACATGTTGCGCGGCAGCTGGCCGATCTTCGCCGGGTCCATCGCCAGGTCGATCTCCGCGCCGGCGCTGGTCGGCCTGATCGCCCGCACGGTGCCGAACGGCACGCCTTTGACCTTCACGTCCGCCTGCTCGTCGAGCTGGTTGCCCACCCGATCGGTCTGCAGGGTGACCATGTCCACCTTGGTGAACTTCTTGTCGTAGATCGCGACCGTGAGCCACAGCAACAACGCCAGGATGACCAGGAAGACCACCCCGGCCAGCTGAGTCCCGAACCGCTTCCCTGCACTCATCCGGACACCTTCACCGTGATCGTCGCGCCCCAGATGGCCATGCTCAGGAACAGGTCCAGCACACTGATCAGCACGATCGAGGTGCGCACCGCACGACCGACCGCCACCCCGACCCCGGCCGGGCCGCCGGACGCGCGATAGCCGTAGAAGCAGTGCGTGAGAATGACCGCCACCGAGAACACCAGCACCTTGCCGAAGGACCACAACACGTCTTCAGGTGGCAAGAACAACGTGAAGTAGTGGTCGTAGGTACCGCCCGACTGGTCGAAGAACACCACCGTGGTCACCCGAGAACCGACGTACGAGACCAGCAGCCCGATCGTGTACAGCGGGATGATCGCGATGAACCCGGCCACGATCCGGGTGGTCACCAGGTACGGCATGCTGCGCACCGCCATCACCTCGAGCGCGTCGATCTCCTCGGAGATGCGCATCGCGCCGAGCTGTGCGGTGAACCCGGAACCCACCGTCGCGGACAGCGCCAGGCCGGCGGCCAGCGGCGCGATCTCACGGGTGTTGAAGTACGCGGTGAGAAAGCCCGTCATCGCCGAGATGTTGATCTGGTTCAGCGCGCTGAAACCCTGCAGCCCCACCGTCACACCGGTGAAGATGCACAACCCGACCATCACCCCGACGGTGCCGCCGATCACCGCCAGCGCCCCGGTGCCGAAGGTGACCTCAGCCAGCAGCCGGACCACTTCGCGGAAGTACCGCCGCAGGGTCAGCGGGATCGCGGCCAGCGCCCGCCCGTAGAACAGCAGCTGGTCGCCGAGGTTGAACATGGTGTCGCCGGGGCGTTTGACGCTCGCCCTTGCCTTCTCGCCGATGGTCGTCACGACTCAGGTTCCCTTCGCCGGGACCAGCTGCAGGTACAGCGCGGTGATGATGGTGTTCACGAAGAACAGCAGCAGGAAGGTGATCACCACGGACTGGTTCACCACGTCACCGACGCCCTTCGGCCCGCCCCTGGGGTTGAGCCCGCGGTAGGACGCGATGACCCCGGCCAGGAAACCGAAGATGAATGCCTTGATCGTGCTCACCCAGAGGTCCGGCAGCTGGGCGAGTGCGTTGAAGCTGGACAGGTAGGCACCCGGCGTGCCGCCTTGCACGATCACGTTGAAGAAGTAGCCGCCGATCACGCCGACCACGCTGACCAGCCCGTTGAGCAGCATCGAAGCCAGGATCGCGGCCAGCACCCTCGGCACCAGCAGCCGCTGGATCGGGGACACACCGAGCACTTCCATCGCGTCGATCTCTTCGCGGATGGTGCGGGAACCGAGGTCCGCGCAGATCGCGGAGCCACCGGCGCCGGCGATGATCAGCGTGGTCACGATCGGGCTGGCCTGCTGCACCACGGCCAGCACGCTGGCCGCGCCGTTGAACTGCTGGGCCCCGATCTGGCTGGTCAGCGAACCGAGCTGGAGCGAGATGACCGCACCGAACGGGATGGACACCAGGATCGCCGGTGCGATGGAGACGCTGGCGATGAACCAGAACTGCTGGATGAACTCCCTGGCCTGGAACGGGCGGCGGAAGGTCTGCACCACGATGTCCAGCGCCAGCGAGCACATCTGGCCGAACTCGCGCATCGCGGACGCGACCAGCGCCGCGCCCGGAATCCGGGAGGCGGGGGAGGTCATGAGCTGCCCCTAGTGGGGGCGAGCCGGTGGCTCGGCGGCTGGCGCAGGCCGTAGTGCGCGCGCTCCTCCGGGCTGAGGCTGGCCACGATGCCGTGCTGGGCCAGCGGCGGCAGCGTGTGCAGGATGCTGATCACCCGTTCCTTGCGGCGGCGTACCGCGTCGCGGAACGGCAGGCCGGGGGTGGGCTCGATCTGCGGCACGATGCCGCGGATGTCCTCGTCGCCGGAACCGTCCGCGTGCCCGGCGTCGACGTGCGCCTGCTCCAGCGCCATCTGCGCGGCGTCCTTTTCCTCGGACATGCCGATCGGGCCGATCCGGCGGCCGTTGAGGAATTGGTCCACCACCGGCTCGTCACTGGTCAGCAGCACCTCGCGCGGCCCGAACATGACCAGCTCCTTGCGAAAGAGCATGCCCAGGTTGTCCGGCACCGTCCGCGCCACGTTGATGTTGTGCGTCACGATCAAGATCGTCGCGTCGATCTGCGCATTCAGATCGATCAGCAACTGACTCAAATACGCCGTACGCACCGGATCCAGGCCGGAGTCCGGCTCGTCGCACAGGATGATCTCCGGGTCGAGCACCAGCGCCCGCGCGAGTCCGGCGCGTTTGCGCATACCGCCGGAAATCTCGCCCGGCAGTTTGCCTTCGGCGCCACCGAGGCCGGTCATCTCCAGCTTCTCGAAGACGATCCGCCTGATCTCGGACTCGGACTTCTTGGTGTGCTCCCGCAGCGGAAAGGCCACGTTGTCGTACAGGTTCATCGAACCGAACAGCGCACCGTCCTGGAACAGCACCCCGAACAGCTTCCGCGTCTCGTACAGCGTACTTTCCGAACAGCCGACCAGGTCCGTGCCGTTGATCATGATCTGGCCGGCGTCCGGCTTGAGCAGCCCGATCAGGGTCTTGAGGAACACCGATTTGCCGGTACCGGACGGCCCGAGCAGCACGCTGACCTCACCGGCGGGCAGCGTGAGCGTCACGTCCCGCCAGATCGCCTGCCTGCCGAAGGACTTGCTCAGCCCCGCAACGGAGACCTCGACGCCCATCACACCTCCAGTGAAATCGTTGACCGGTAAGGAAGTCCGCTTCCGATCAGCCCTCCGTGCAGGTCTTGCGGCTGTTGCACCTCGCGGCAAGGGTGGTGGTCTGGTCGTTGCCAGGCCCCGAAACCAGCCCGGTCAACAGCGGGCTGACGTCCTCGCTTCCGTTCCGGCAGCCGGTGAACGGCGGAATGTCGAAAGTGGACTTGGTCGTGACCGGCGGCGAGCCGACCTCGAGGTTGAGGGTGTCCTGGACGTGAATGTCCACCGGGCTCGCGTTGCGGCAGTCCGGGCCGACATCCAGCGGCACCCCGTTCACCTTGACGTCGCTGAGCTTGACCGCGAGCTTCAGGTGCAGATCGGCCGCACCGGTCTTCCCGGTGATCTTCACCGTGCCGGTGGCCTCCTCGGCCTGCACCAGCTCGACGCGGCCGGTCACCGGCATGAAGCCGAAGGTCACGAAGTAGCTGGAGGTGGCGGGCAGCTCCAGGTTGCCCCGGACCGGCGGCGGCTGGCCGGTGAACCCGACCAGTGAGTCGAACTTGCCGCGGCCGAAGGTGATCGTGGAGCCCAGTTTCTTGATCCGGCTGACGGTGTTGTCCACCCAGAAGCCGTAGACGAGCCCGGTGCCGTCCGGCGGCGCGGCCGCGATCACGTCGGCCTTGGCGACGCCGCCGTCGGGCGCCGGTGCGCCGGGGACCGGGTTGGTACCGCCGGTGTCCGGACCGGAGACCCGCACGGTGGCCAGCGTGCCGGCCTGCCCGGAGTCCTGGGTGCAGGAGGCATCGTGCTCGACGAGCGCGTTCTGCTTGAGCGCGTGCAGCTTGAGCGCGGGCCGCAGTTCGGTCATCTCGAAGGCGGCCTGCCCCGCTTCGCGCACCGGCACCGGCGGCAGGGATGCCTTGAGCGGCAACCGGAACTCGCCGGAGGACGGCAGCTTGGTGAGCGGCACTTCGATCGGCTCGAGCCCGATCGGCCTGGCGTTGGTGTTCTGCCGGACGGTCAGCCCGGCGTCGACCGTGCCCTCGAAGGTGGTGACGCCCCAGCCCTTCAGCGCGGCGACCAGCTGCTCGTCGAAGACCAGGGTGACACCGAAGTCGGTGACCGGAACGGAGCCGCCGGTGGCCGCCGTCTCCGGGAAGGTGGCGGTGACGTCGGCCGTCAGCGGGGCGGCGCCGTGCGGAAAGGCGCAAGTGGCGTGCATCGTCCTGTTCACCGGCCCGGCCACCGCGGAGCCCGCACTCAATGCCCCACAGGCCACGGCCATGGCCGAGGCGAGCGCGAATGTGCGGACACGGCGCTTGGTCAACGGTGACATAAAGGGCTTCCTGAGAGGACGATTGTCGACCGCGGTGAATGATTCCAGCGTTGTTTGCGTGAATCCCGGGCCGCTACCGGTCAGTACATTACTTGCGTGTCACGAGCCACACAAGAAGAAGCGGGTAATCGGCCTCGATCATCGTCCAGGCCGATTCTTCTTGTCATGACGGTGAGTCCGCCCCTACCGGCCCTGTCCACGCGTGAGACAAAAACCCGCTGCGGCCGGGCGGCTGACACCTGACCTGGGGAAACCCGACACCAAGAAGGGTTTCTATCACCCGCGAGATACTTTCGGAACGAGTTCCTGTCACCTGGAGAAGAACAAAGGTCCGCGTCCGTACCGATGCCTACTCGGGATAAACGTACCGAATCCAGCGAAGGTTCCAGCCGTTAGGGTAATAGCCAGCGGAGTGCGCCCAGCGCACTCTTCCTTCCCTGATCGAATTCGTAGCGAAGGAACCAGATTATGTTTCGTCCCCGGCTCATCGGCGCCTGCGCGGTCGCCGTTCTGACCTGCGCGCTCACCGGTTGCGGTGGCGCCGACGCGCCGGCGCCACCGGCACCGTCCACACCGGCGCCCGCACCCGCCCCGCAGGCGGCCCCGGAAGCGACCGCGTGGGCGGAACACGCGTGCCAGGCGTTCTTCGCCCAGACCGCCCCGCTGAGCACGCTGCCCACCAGCTCCGGCCCCGAGCCCGCACAGGTCAAGCAGGGCATGCTGACCTACTTGAACGGGCTATCCACCGCATTCGGCAGCATCACCGGCCAGTTCGACCAGGCAGGCCCGCCGCCGGTGCCCGGTGGCAGCGAGCTGGTCGGCAAGACGCAGACCATCCTGCGCGACACGAAACAGGCCGTCGACACCGCGATCGGCAAGGTGTCCGAGGCGCCGGTCGGCGAGCAGCAGAAGTTCCAGGCCACCATCGACGCCGTCGGCGGCGAGATCGGCACCCTGCGCGCCATGGACGATCCGATGCGCGACCTCAAGGCGCACCCCGAGCTGAAGCCCGCCTACGCCGAAGCCCCCACCTGCCGCCGCCTCAACGGCGCCTGACCCCTCACCGGCAAATAGCCGACTTTTCGCCCTCACCGAGCGGGCAAAAAGTCGGCTATTTGCCGTTTGGGGGTGGGGAGAAAGCCCGTCCCTGGCGGATGGCCGGGGACGGGCTTTCTCGGGTGGGTTACTTCTTCTTGAGGTTGATCTCGACCTTGTTGCCGGGACCGGCGGCGATGCCGTTCACGAAGCCGGTCAGCAGGCCGCAGCCGCCGAACTCCGGAATCGTGTACGTGCCGCTCAGCTTGCCGCCAACGGCCGGGTTGAACCCGGCGGCCGAGCTCAGCGGGATCACCGCCGGCTCCTTGGTCTGGCAGCTGTCGCCACCGAGCACGGGCAGGCCGAGCACACGGACGTCGACCAGCTTGATGGTGACCTTCGCGGAAGCGTTGACCACGCCACCGCTGAACGTGCCGACGCTGTCACCGGCCGCCACGAGCTGAACCTTGGCGGTCGCCGGGATCAGGCCGAACAGCTTGAACGACAGCTTCGCGTCCGGCAGCGCGAGCGCCGCGGTGAACTTGCCGTCCTTGGTGTCCAGCTTGGCGTCCAGCCCACCGGGCCCGAGGCGCAGCTCGGCGTTCAGCTTCTTGATCATCGTCTTGCCGTCCACCTGGTACGAGATGTCGATGACGCTGCCGGGAGGCTCGGTCGTCGGCGGGGTGGTGGGTGGCGTGGTCGGCGGCGTTGTGGGTGGGGTCGTCGGCGGGGTCGTCGGCGGCTCCGAGGTCGGCGGCGTTGTGGGTGGGGTGGTGGGCGGCGTCGTCGGCGGCTCCGAAGTGGGAGGCGTGGTCGGCGGCGTTGTCGGCGGCTCCGAGGTCGGCGGCGTGGTCGGCGGAGTCGTGGGCGGCTCCGACGTGGGCGGCGTCGTCGGCGGGGTCGTGGGCGGCTCCGAGGTCGGCGGCGTGGTCGGCGGCGTCGTCGGGGGTTCCGAGGTCGGCGGCGTGGTCGGCGGGGTCGTCGGCGGCTCCGAAGTCGGCGGCGTTGTCGGTGGCTCCGAAGTCGGCGGCTCGGAGGTCGGTGGGGTGGTCGGCGGCGTGGTCGGGCCCGAGGGCTTGACCTCGAAGGTGCCGAGCAGGTTGTTCTGCCCCGGGACCTGCACGCAGTCCGAGGTGAACGTGCCGAGGTCGGTCGGCGTGCCGTCTGCGTACTTCGGGGTAAGCGTGGTGCTGAAGTTGCCGACCGTCACCGAAGCCGTGCCGGGGCTGGGGAAGGTCACCGGCGGCGCCTTGCCGTTGGTGACGATCTGGAAGGTACCGGCCGGCGGCACCGGGGTCACCGGCACCGGCAGCGGAAGCCCGAGGTTGAGCGTCTTGTCGACCGGGTACTTCAGCGTCGCGTTCGCCTTGGCCGAACCGTCGATCGTGGCCGCACCGACCAGGTTGAGCCCGTCGGTGGCGGACTCCGGCACGGTGACGGTCGCCTGGAAGGTGATCGCCGGCGAGGACTGCCCTGCCACCGCGTTGTCCGGGAACTGCGAGTCGATCTTCACGTTCAGCACCTGGTCCCCGATCAGCGGGAACGGGCAGTTGTAGTTCAGGGTCAGCGACACCGGCGCCGCGGCGCCGGCCCCGGCACCGGCGACCAGCAGCGCACCGGCCGCCGCCGCGCCGACGGTGACCACCGCCATACCGTGCGCGAGTTTTCTGGATCTCCAACGGACTTTCATCTGTTACCTCTCCTGTTCACCGGGAGGAATACGAGACAGGAAAAATTCACGCGGGCAGCACAAGAAGTACGAAAGAATCCACCTGACTGCCCCGCCCGACCGGCTCGCGAAACCTCCAAAAGGCGACTGACGTAACCGAAACAGCACGGCTACCGGAAGGCAAAATACCTCCGGCGAGAAGCCCGCACAAGCAGCCGTTTACGCAGGTCAGGGCGAGAGAAAGCTACCTCGGCGGATATTCGCTGGAGCGGGCCCGGTTTTTGTCATCGACGAATACGCGGACACCTCGGCGAGTAGCATTTCACTGCCAGCTTCCGCACAGAAAGATAAATAGACACACCATTTCCGCAAGAATGGAAAATGGGAAACTTTGTCATCCGCAAGCGACCTCGCGTCCGCCAGGTTGTCACCGGGGTTAGTGCTCCATGAATTCCCCGGTGAACTTGTTGCCGGGGGCGGACGAGGATAGGTACATTCGCCGAACTCGACGATTTATGAGGAGCTTCTATGGTCAGGGCTGGGCCGGTGAACCATTCGGGCCTGGACCAGTCCGACACGGTGCCGCTGCATCGCGACAACCAGGACCGGCCCCGGATCAAGGCCACCGGACTCGGCAAGACCTACGGCACGGTCACCGCGCTGGCCGACGTCGGCCTCCGGGTGCCGCCGGGACGGATACTCGGCATCCTCGGCCACAACGGCGCCGGGAAGACGACCCTGATCGACATCCTCGGCACCCGCGTCCCGCCCAGCACCGGCACCGCCGAGGTCTGCGGGTTCGACGTGCGCCGGGACGGGCACGAGGTGCGCCGCCGGATCGGCATCACCGGACAGTCCGCGGCCGTGGACGACGCCCTGTCCGGCCGGGACAACCTGGTGCTGGTGGCCAGGCTGCTCGGCGCGAACCGGCGCCAGGCAAAGGCCCGCGCGAGCGAGCTGCTCGACTCCTTCGGCCTCTCCGACGCCGCGGACCGCCAGGCCCGCACCTACTCCGGCGGTATGCGCCGCCGGCTCGACCTTGCCGCGAGCCTGGTCGGCTCGCCGGAGGTGCTCTTCCTGGACGAGCCGACCACCGGACTGGATCCGGTCAGCCGCACCGAGCTCTGGCGCATCGTCCGCGACCTGGCCACCGGCGGCGCCGCCGTGGTGCTGACCACCCAGTACCTGGAGGAGGCCGACCGGCTTGCCGACGAGGTGCTGGTGCTCGGCCTCGGCCGGATCGTCGCCGCTGGTACCCCGCAGACCCTCAAGGACCGGCTCGGCAAGCGCACCGCCACCCTGACCTTCGGCGACGCGGAGACCTGCCGCCGAGCGTTCGGCGCGCTGGAGCAGCGCTGTTTCCGGCCGGCGAGGGACGACTCGCGGCACGCGGTGGTCGCGGCCATCGCCGAGTCCGGCGACATCGCGGTACTGGTCCGCACGCTGGACGCGGCCGGCATCGGATTGCGCGACCTGACCGTCGCCGAGCCGACCCTGGACGACGTCTACCTGTCCCTGCTCGGCCACCTCGGCGAAGGACCATGAGCGTGCAGGCCGCTGTCCCGTGGCGGGGCAGCGGGTTCCGGACCCAGGTGCGGGTGCTCGCGGCGAGAACGCTGCGCTCCTCCTTCGGTGACGTGAAGCTGGTCTTCTTCGGCCTGATGCAGCCGGTGGTGCTGCTGCTGTTGTTCAGCCAGGTCTTCGACGGCATCGGCAGCCTGCCCGGCATCGCCGAGTACGGCGGGTACATCGACTTCCTGATGCCGGCGACCCTGGTCAACATCGCGATGACCACGGCGATGGGCTCGGGGGTGGGGCTGCTCGCCGAGACCTACAGCGGGTTCGTCGGCCGGCTCCGCTGCCTGCCGATCAGCATGTTCGCGGTGCTCACCGCGCGCACGCTGGCCGACAGCGCCAGGCTCGCCGTGCAACTGCTGGTCGCGCTGCTGACCGGCTTGCTGCTACTCGGTTTCCGCCCCGCCGGCGGGTTCGCCGGGGTGACCGCGGCGGTGCTGCTCACCCTGGTCGCCGGATGGGGGCTGAGCTGGGTGTTCCTCGCCATCGCGGCGTGGGCGAAGAAACCCGAGACCATGCAGGCGGTGTCGTTCATCGCGGTCTTCCCGCTGATGTTCGGCTCCAGCGCGTACATGCCGGTGGACACGATGCCGGCCTGGGTACGCGCGCTGTCCACGGTCAACCCGGTCACCTATGCCATCGACGCCACCCGCGGGCTCGCGCTCGGCAGGCCGGACTGGACCGCGATCCTGCTCGCGGTCGCGCTGTCGCTGGTCGCCGCGGCGATCGGCGCCGCGGTGGCGGCCCGGAGTTTCCGGCGGCATTCCGGGTGAACCCGCTCAGGGCCGTGGTGGGCTGGTGACAGTTCACCGGCGCTGAACCTGATCGTCAATGACAATTTTTTTGCCAATTCACGAACACGTTGGGAACCAGGCCGGAAATTTGCTATAAACGTATACAGGTCACCTCCTGTTGAATCGCCGCGCACACGCCGGACGTTACGAAAAATACAGGAAAAAGCGAGGGAGCTTCGACCATGCGGGTCAATCCACTTTTCACCGCCGCCAGGACAGCCGCGCGGCAGGCCGGAATTTCGCGGAAGGCCGCGCTGGCGTTCGTCGGCGGTGCGCTGGCCGTGCTGCCGGTCGCCTCGGTCGCCGGCGGTGCGGTGGGAACCGTGCAGAACATCGCAGGTCAGCTCCCTCCCATGCCGCCGGTGCTGACCGGTATCGGGCCGGACCTGCTCGGCGCGGACGGCAGCCTGCCGGAGCCGATGGTCGGCGCGCCGCTGCCGGCACCGGACGCGACCCAGGTCGGTTATGAGTTGCCGAGTGGGCCGTTGGGTATTCCTGGTACGGCGTTGAAGGCGTATCAGAACGCGGCGGAGATCGTGGCGCGTGAGCAGCCTGGTTCGCATATCGACTGGGCGTTGATCGCGAGTATCGGGCGGATCGAGTCGAATCACGCTCGTGGTGGTTATGTGGACGCCAAGGGCGACACGCTGGAGCCGATCCTGGGGCCGGTGCTCAACGGCGCCGGGCCGGTGGCCGCGATCGCCGACAGCGACGGTGGCCGGTTCGACGCGGACCCGGTGTGGGACCGCGCGGTGGGCCCCACCCAGTTCATTCCCTCGACCTGGCGCAACTACGCCTCCGACGGCAACGGCGACGGCGAGTCCAACCCCAACAACATCTACGACGCCACCCTCGGCACCGGCCGCTACCTCACCTCCGGCGGCCTCGACCTCGCCAACCCGGAGCAACTCCGCGCCGCCGTGCTGCGCTACAACAATTCGGAAAGCTACGCGATCACGGTGATCCGCTGGGCCGAGTCCTACCGCAGCGGCGGGGTCGGCGCGCTGCCGGACAGCATGGTGCCGATCGGCGCGCCGAACCCGGTGGCCGCCAGGCCCGCGCCGGGCCCGGTGCCGCCGCCGGTACCCGGCCAGCCGCCCGTTCCCCCCGGCACGCAGCCCCCGCCTCCCGGCGGCACGCCCACACCGTCCAATCCGGACACTCCGCCGGGCAGCACCCCGCCGCCAGGGAGCACGCCGCCGCCCGGCAGCACAACGCCGCCGAGCAGCACGCCGCCACCCAGCAGTACTCCGCCGCCGAGCAGTTCGGAACCGCCGAGCAGCACCGAACCACCGAGCAGCACCCCGCCGCCGAGCAGCACCGAACCACCCAGCAGCTCGGAGCCGCCCAGCAGCAGCGAACCGCCGAGCAGCACCCCGCCCAGCAGCACCGAACCACCGAGCGGCACGACCCCGCCGGGCACCGGGACACCGTCCGGAACCTGAGCCGACACCGGGGCCAGCGCCCGCGAGCCGGAAAGGATTTGTGGTGGTACAGCTGCTCCGGACCTTCGGCGGTCTGCTCAGCCTGACCCCCCTGCTCGGCCCACCGGCATTGCTGCTGTGCTGGGCGCTCGCACGCTTCCGGCGGCGCGACAGACCCACCGGGCTCGCCACCGCCACCGCGGTCTGCGACGTCCTGCTCGTGCTGGCCGCGGTGTGCGTGCTCTACCTGGTGACGAAGCCGATGCACGGCCAGCCGAGCGCGACCGATCTGGAGCCGGGCAAGGAGATCGGCGGCGCGCTGGACCAGTTGCCCGGCAACGCGGACCCGATCTGGCAGGTGGTCGGGAACGCGCTGCTGCTGATGCCGATCGGGATGCTGGCCCCGCTCCGGATCACCAGGCTGCGTTCGGTGGCCAGGGTGGTGTGCACCGGGCTGGTGCTGTCCACCGCCGTCGAACTGACCCAGTACCTCTTCCTGGTCGGCCGGGTCGCCGCGACCGACGACGTAATACTCAACACCATCGGAGCAGGCGCGGGCGCGCTGCTGACCCGGCACTGGTGGGCAAGGCGAACCGGTCCGTTCACCCGGACAGGTAGGGCCGCCATACGCCGTACGGGCCAGTACCGCACCGTCCCCCGACCATATGTGTCGCAGTACTCGCGAACCGCGCCGGATGATCTAGGAAAACTGTAAGCGCGGTGCGCGCGTCGCCAGATTCCAGCGGCCCTGATCCTGCCGGGTGGATTCGGCTCCGGACATTGACGTGAACCCCTGGCGAAATTAACGTCGTGATTAACGGGGACACGCACGTAAATCGGCGTCGATTTCACAGGTCACATCAACTCGGCAGGGGGTTCCGCCATGACCCAAGTCGTCAGCCAGCTGGCCGTCAAGCCGGGCTGCGACCTCGGGCAACACCGCAGCGCGGCCGAACTGTGGGCAGCACTGCCCGCAGAGCTGGCCGGCTGGCTGCGACCGTTGGCGAATCAGATAGCCAAGGACATCCTGGACGGGATAGCACTGGCCGATCCGCGATACCGGAGCCTGCTCCGGCGACGCGGCCCCGGAACGCTTTCCGAATCGATCAAAGAGGCAGTTTCATCCTGCCTCGATGGAATCGGTGATCCCTTACCGCGGATTTCCAGACCTGCCCTGCTCGGCCGCCGGCTCGGGCGCGCCGAACTGGCCGCGGACGGCGCGCTGGACCGGCTGCGCGCGGCGATCCGGCTGTCCGGCCGGATCGCCTGCGAGCATCTCGCGGACGCGGCCCGCCGGCACCGGATCTCCGGCGAGTCGCTGTGCGCGCTGATGGAGGCGCTGTTCAGCACGATCGGCGAGATCTCCGCGGCGGCGGCCGTCGAGTACTCGACCGGCAAGGCACGCGCCCTCACCCAGCAGGAGCGGCGACGGCATCGGCTGACCGAGCTGATCGTCTCCGGCACCACCGCCACCGAACGGGCGACCGCTTCGCTCGCCGAAGCGCTGCGTTGGCAACTCCCGGACCGGGTCGCGGTCGCCGTGCTGGAGCCGGTGGTGCCCCGGATCGACCTCCGGCCGCCCCGGTTCGACGAGCAGGTGCTGGTCGATCTCGGGCAGCCAGAGCCGCGGGTGATCACCGCCGACCCGCGACGGCATCTCGACCCCGCGGACGGCGCGCTCACCGGGTGGCGTGCCGTGGTCGGCCCGCTGGTGCCGTTCACCGAGGCGCCGGTTTCGCTGCACTGGGCCCGGCGCACCCTCGGCTGCCTGCAGGACGGCAGCATCAAGGGCGGCGACGTGGTCTGGGCGCACGAGCACCTCAGCACCCTGTGGCTGCTGTCCGACGACTTCCTCACCGCGGAGCTGAGCCGGCGCAGCCTGCGGCCGCTGGACGCGCTGCCGGGCCCGGACCGCCTGACGCTGACCGAAACCCTGTTCGTCTGGCTGCAGAACCGGTGCAGCACCACCGAAACCGCGGGACGGCTGCGGCTGCACCGGCAGACCGTGCACAACAGGGTGAAGACGCTGCGCGCCCTCTTCGGTGCCGGGCTGGACGACCCCGGCCAGCGGCTCGAGATGCTCATCGCGCTGCGCGCACGGCGGCTCCGGTTGTCAGAAAGGTGACACCCTGGCCGTACCGGCCTGTCATCGAATTGCGCAGGATCAAAATACCGATCCGCTGATTTACCCGGCCACTTGCCATGCCCAGGAAACGGTGTTTGTATCGGCTGCAATCCTGGAGGACAAAGTGCGCGCAAGATATCGGGCTTTGTGGCGTTTCGCGGTGGTCGGCGGTGCTGCGTTTGTCACCACCGTAGGCGTCAACTACCTGCTGAAACTCACCGTGCTGCGGGAAAAGCCGGTCACCGCACTGGCCATCGCGACCATTGTGGCCACCATCCTGTCCTATCTGCTCTCCCGCGGCTGGTCCTTCCAAGCCCGCGGTGGGCGGCCGCGACATCACGAGGCGGCACTGTTCTTCCTGGTGAACGCGATCGCGGTGGGCATTAACCTGTGCCCGCCGTTGATTTCCCGATATGTGCTGCGACTGGAATACCCGGCGGTCGGCCTGCTCTGTCAGGAAATCGCCGACTTCGTCAGCGGAATGGTGATCGGTACCGCACTGGGCACACTTTTCCGGTGGTGGGGATACCAGAAATGGGTCTTCCCGGTGACGGTCGGATGCTGACCGCACCGCGTTCCCGCCCGGTCACCGGCCGCCGGGCCGACGCACTGGCCGCGCTCGGCTATCTGATCGCCGCCGTACTCCTTTTCCGTCCACTGTGGACCAACCTGGGGCACGGCTACCTGACCAACAGCGGCCAGGACCAGAACATGTGGGAGTGGTTCTTCTCGGTCACCGCGCACGCCGTGGCCGGGCTGGAGAACCCGCTGAGCAGCGGCCTGCAGAACCATCCCGCCGGGGTGAACCTGATGGCCAACACCGCGATGCTCGGCCTCGGCGTGCCGCTGACCCCGGTGACACTGGTCTTCGGCCCGGCGGTGACCTGGGCGCTCGTGCTCACCGGCGGCCTGGCCGGCAGCGCGTTCGCCTGGTACCACCTGCTGTCCCGGCGGCTGGTCGGCAGCCGCGCCGCCGCCGCGCTCGGCGGCGCCTGCTGCGCCTTCGCACCACCGATCATCTCGCACGCGAACGCGCACCCGAACTTCGTCGCGCTGTTCGTGCTGCCGTTCATCATCGGGCGGTTCCTCGACCTGGTGCGCGGCGCCAGGCCGGTCCGTGACGGCGTGCTGCTCGGCCTGCTGGTGACCTACCAGGTGTTCCTCGGCGAAGAACCGCTGGTGATCACCGCGCTGGGGCTGCTCGTGTTCGCGGTGACCTACGCACTTTCCCGGCCCAGCGAGGTACCGGCGATGCTGCGCCCGCTGGCCACCGGGCTCGGCGTCGCGGCGGTGACTTCGCTGGCGTTGCTGATATTTCCCTTGTGGTGGCAGTTCTTCGGCCCGCAGAGCTACCACTCGCTGGAACACGGGCCGCAGGGCAACGACGCCGCCGCGTTCACCGCTTTCGCCTCCGACTCGCTCGCCGGTGACGCGGAAAGCGCGCGCGGGCTGGCGATGAACCGGACCGAGGAGAACGCGTTCTTCGGCTGGCCGCTGGTGCTGCTGCTGACCGCGATCTCGGCCTGGCTGTGGCGGCGGGCCGTCGCCCGTGCGCTGGCGGTGACCCTGTTCGTGCTGGCCCTGATCTCGATGGGCAGCCCGTTGACCGTGGCCGGGCACGAAACCGGGATACCCGGCCCGTGGCGGCTGCTGGCCGGGCTGCCGTTGCTCGAGTCGGTGCTGGAGTCGCGGTTCGCGCTCGGCTGCGCGCCGGTGGCCGGGTTGCTGCTGGCGCTGGCCACCGACCGGGTGCTGACCGCGGCCACGGTCGCGGAATGGCGTGGCGCGGCGCGGGTGATCTGGTCCGCGGTGCTGCTGTTCGCACTGGTACCGATCGTGCCGGTCGAACTGGCCGCGCGGGAACGCGCCCCTGCCCCCGCGTTCTTCGCGCTGGACCTGTGGCGCGACCACGTGCGACCAGGCCGCTCGGTGCTGATGGTGCCGCCGCCGGACACCGGGGACGCCGAGCCGCTGCACTGGCAGGTGCTCGCCGGACTGGGATTCCCGTTGGCGGAAGGCTATTTCGTCGGCCCCGGCGGCAAGGACCGCGCCGGCCAGTACGGCGCGGTCCGGCGGCCGACGTCGAACCTGCTGGAACGGGTGGCGAACACCGGCCGGGTCCCGCCGGCCAACCCGATCGACCAGCTGATCGCCGAGAACGACCTCCGCTTCTGGCAGGCGGACGTCGTGGTGCTCGCCCCGCAGCAGCGACGGGCGACCGAGCTCAAGCAGACCGTGGAGCAGCTGCTCGGCGGGCCCGGCACCGTGGTCGGCGGCGTCTGGCTCTGGGACGTCCGCCGGTGACCCGCGCGGTCAGTCGTTCAGCAGGCTCAGCGTCATCGCGGAACAGTTGTCCCGCAGGAAGACGTCCGCCCCGGCGAGCAGGGTGAGCCATTTGGTGGGCATGAGCTTGGCGCTGGTGTCGACGAGCGCGTTGAAATAGGCGCCGAGCTGGGCGTACCCGTTGTCCGGGTCCACCCCCTTGATCGCATCCTCGTAGCCAACGGTGCGCACCGCTTCGGCGGAAACCCGCTTCAGGTCCGCGGTCCACTCCTGGGTCTCGACCACATCTTCCCGGGTCCCGTACCAGCCCATATGACCGCCGAAGAAGGTGTCGAAGTCGTACTCGAGGGATTTGTCGATCGCCTCGACGAAACCCGGGATATCCCTGGCGGTGTCCAGCCGGAAGAACGGAATCCACCGGGGAATGATCACGTCCACCAGCGACAGCAGCCGGTGCTGCGGGGCGTGGATGAACAGGTTCCCCGGCAGATGGTTGGTGCCGTGGTAATCGAGGAAAAGCTGATGCTCGCCGATTTTCAGGCTGCTGTGATTCCCGTCGAAGGTCTTGGTCGGGACCGGCCGGCGAGGATCGTTCGCCCGGCGCAGCAGCTCCGCGGTGCGCTCGTGCGCGATGTAGGCGGCCGTCGGCGGGAACAGGTGCGCGGCACCGATGTGGTCGACGTGCGCATGGCTGTAGATGACGTGGGTGACCGGGCGGGTGGTGATCTCCGCGATGGCCGCGAGCATCTTCTCCCCCAGCCGTTCCGGGGCGTCGATGGCGGCAACTCCCTTGCGGCTGACCAGGAACATGGCCTGATCGATACCGTCACGGATGCCGTAAAGGCCGTCCCCCAGCTGATCCAGCAGATAGCCCTTCGGCGGGATCTTCGGCGGGCGGGCCCGCACCGGAACCGGGACGAACGGCCCGGTGGCCGTGCCCGGCTGTCCCGGCGGCTGGGCGAGCGCGGCCGGTAGCTGGTATCCGTGCAGCAGGGCCGCGGCGGAGGCGACCCCCGCACCCCGCAGAATATTTCTTCGTGTCGTTGACGTTTGCGCCGGCGCGCCTGACTTCATCCCCTGCACAGCGACCTCCTGGGATATCGGATGTGATCCGAGTCCGCTTAGTCTGATCCCCAAAATTTCTATCATCAGATTTACCCAGTGCGCCATCCACTGTCAAGTGACGTTTCGTCGGCGGCATTTAGCAATAATCGAGATACCTGGATACCCGCGGAAGTCCGACGGTTACTCTCGCACAGATTCGGCTACATGTTCTCGGGAAACAATTCCCGCACAACGAAAATGATACCCAAGAATCTTGATAATACCAATGCCCGTACTTATGTCATGACACGAATTCGTCGATGTGGCGTGCTTCGACGTCGTCCGGCTCGATGCCGAGCCCCCGCCCTCCGAGCCGTCCACCCCCACCGGCGAGCACGGTGCCAGCGCTCACTCGATCCGCATCTGCGCAGCTCAGACCCCGTACCCGCAGGTCAGAGGCCCCTCTGCTACCCTCTTCGACGGAGGATTGGCCGAGCGGCCTAAGGCGCACGATTGGAAATCGTGTTGGGTGTAAAAGCCCTCGCAGGTTCGAATCCTGTATCCTCCGCCAACGCCCCTCGGCCAGGCTGCACGCCAGGTCGAGGGGCTTCTGCGTTGGCGCGCTTCCGACCGGCAGCTCAGGTCAGCGAGCGTTCGCCCGCGACGTCGTACTCGGCCACCGAAGCGCTGAGTATCGCCGCGTTCTGTTCGTCGCTGGGACCGTCGCCCCGAAACGCCTCGACCGCCGTTCGCGACGCCCAGCGCTCGAAGATGACAATGCGGCCGGTGTCCACCAGATCCGCGGTGATGGAGAAGTCCAGGCAGCCGGGTGCGCGGCGCGCCTGTTCCACAACGCGCACGCAGTCCGCGAGGTAGGACGCGCGCTGTTGCGGATCGACCATGATGTGCCCCGCGACGATCAGCATCTTCGGCTCCTCTGCTCGTTCGAATCCGCCGTCACGAAGTAAGACTGTCGAACGGGGCCGAACTCATCGGTGGTCACGTCGCCCGGAACGTCACCTGATCGGACGCCCGATCGGACGACGCGGTGGCGCTGCGCGACCCCGGCGACGCCTCCTGCTAAGCTCACGAGCAGACAACGCCGGGCCGTCCGCGGACCCCGGCGTTCTGTCGTTCGGCGGCGGTTTCGAACTGCCGCCTCTCGTCAGTGCCAGCCTTCGAGCAGTGAGGCGAGCATCGATACGCCGAGGACGAGACCCGCCAGCAGGGCCACGATCAGCACCACCGCGAGCACCAGCGACAACCCTGCCAGTGCCCCGTCACGTCGCCGCATGGCCACGATCCTAGTGACCGCGACCCCCGATGGGGTTCAGTTCGCGCCACACCGGCGGACTGCACCCCCGTCATTGATCAACATCAAGAAGGTGCCGCTAGGTTGGGCGCCACCAGCCGCAGCTTGCGGCACGAAAACCCGCTACCCCGAGGAGAATCCGCGCCCATGGCCGGAGTGGAAGAGATCCGCGCTGGGATCCAGCTGTCCAATGAGAAGTGCAACGCCGCGGTCGCCGCATTGCAACAGGCGGCACAGGCGCTCGAAGAATCCCAGCAGATCCTGTCCGATGCCACCGCCGGCAGCAGCCAGGACGAGGTGACCCAGGCGCACGGTCTGCTCGCCGAGGCGCTGCAGAGCATCACCGGCACCCAGAGCACGATCCAGGCCTGCATCTCCGCCGCAGACGCCTACTCCGCCCGGCTCTGACCCGGCCGCCGGATGTCCGCGCTCGACGAGCTACACGCCCGGCTGGCCGCAACCCGTGTCAAACTGGCTGAGGCAACCGAACACACCAACCGGGCGGTGGAACTGCTGACCGAGGCCGAACAGGCCTTTGTGGCCGCACACGACCAGGCCGAACCCTGGTTACCACCACAACTGGCCGGCGCACTGGAGCAGACCACCGCCGACGTGAACAGGCTTTCCGCCGCAGACACCCTATTGAGTGGGTACGAGGCGAGCCTCTAGGCCAAAGGGTTGAACGTGAAGTTCCAGAAGTCCAGTGAGCAACGGGCCAGGGTGATGGCCGCACTCAACGAGATGCGGCATCAGGTCGGCCTGGTGCTCGGCGCCGCCACGGCGTCCCGCCAGGCCGCCGAGCTCCAGCTCGCGAAGCTGGAGCTGGAGCAACTCGTGGTACGTGCCGGGATCGACCGCTCGACGGCCGACGAAGAAGTGATGGCACGGCTGGGCGACCCGGCCATGGCGGACGTGTCGACCTGGCTGAACACCGTTCGCGGGCAGTTCTACGCCGAAGTGGCCACCATGCCCGGCCAGCTGCGGGAACTGGTCGGCAAGACCGCGCAGGGCCCGGCGGGCCGCCCGCCCGGCGAGTGGCTCGGCCGGGTCGGCATCGGCGCCGCGCCGGCCGAGCTGTGGCGGATCGGCTCGGCGAGCGTGCCCGGTTCGGACGCCTTCGACGTGGCGGTGCCGCTGCTGGACGAGTCCCACCTGGCCATCACCTCCGCGCCCAAGACGCGGGCGAGTGTGGACGCGCTGATCGAGGGCCTGCTGATGCGGGTGCTCAGCTCGGTCGAGCCCGGCGCGGTGCGCGTCCACCTGTGGGACGTCGGGCAGCTCACCGCGGTGCTGCCCAACCTGTACCCGCTCAGCCGGACCAGCGCGCTGACCACCTACGACCCGACCCGGCTGACCGACCTGCTGGACGAGCTGGCCGGGCACATCCGGCGGATCCACGCCACCACCATGCAGGCCGGCTACACCTCGCTGCGCCGGATGCGAGAGATTCTCGGCAAACGCGGGGAACCGTGGCGGATCGCGGTGCTCTACGGGAACGGCGACACCTGGTCACCGGAAGCGCTGCGGGAGCTCAAACGGGTCGCCACCGGCGCGCACGCGGCCGGTATCTCGCTGATCGCGGTGGACCTGCCGACCGTGCTCGGCGGCTCGGTGGAGAACATCCGGCTGCTCGACGACCGGCACGCGATGACCAGCATGACCGGCGGGGATCTTGTCGTCGAGCTGGACCAGCCGATGCCGGCCGGGCAGGTCTCCGGCGCGGCCGCCAAGATCGCCGAGGCGCTGATCGCCAAGCAGGGCGGGCCGCGTGCCTTCGCCGACCTGCTGCCGACCGAGCTCGGCATGGCCGGCTCCGCGCACGAACTGCGCGCACCGGTCGGTTTCTACGAGGGCGACCCGGTGGAGGTGGTGATCGGGGACGCCAGCCCGCACGCGCTGATCGGCGGGCCGAGCGGCTCCGGCAAGACGAACTTCCTGTACGCGCTGCTGGGCAGCCTGGCCGCCCGCTATCCACCGAACGAGCTGGCGCTCTACCTGCTCGACTTCAAGGAAGGCGTGTCCTTCGCCGGGCTCGCCCCCGGCCGCAAGGACGCCACCTGGCTGCCGCACGCGCGGCTGATCGGGGTGAACGTCAACACCGACCGCGAGTTCGGCCTCGCCCTGCTGCGCTTCCTCGCCGACGAGCTTCGCCGCCGGTCCACCGCGGCGAAGGAGCACGAGGTGACCAACCTGGCCGGGCTGCGGCAGGAGGACCCGGACGGGCACTGGCCGCGGATCGTCGCCGTGGTGGACGAGTTCCAGTACCTGTTCGCCGGCAGGGACTCGGTGACCAACCAGGCCACCGCGCTGCTCGAGGACATCGCCAGGCGCGGCCGTGCGCAGGGCATCCACCTGATACTGGCCAGCCAGGACGTGGCCGGGATCGAGGCGTTCTGGGGCAAGCCCGCGGTGTTCGAGCAGTGCACGCTGCGGATCGCGATGCCCAAGGCGCGCCGGGTGCTGGCCGAGGCGAACCAGGCCGCGGTCGCCGCGCCGCGCTGGCACGCGGTGCTCAACCACGATTCGGGCGTCACCCACGGAAACCAGCTCGCGCACGTGCCGGACGCCAGCGCCAAGGACGTGTTCGCCACCCTGCAGCGCCGGCTCTGGGACCGCTACGCCGACGAGCACCAGCGGCCGCGGCTGTTCGACGGCGCGCATTCGCCGGTGCTGGAGCAGGTGCCTGCGTTCAACGAGCTGACCGTGCGGCAGCGGCCGGTCGCACTGCTCGGCCAGTCCATCGACGTGGCCGAAGCGGCCTGCGGGGTCGAGCTTTCCGCCGCCCCGGGCCGCAACCTGGCCGTGCTGGGCTCCGCCGCCGCCGAAGCACTGTCCATTATGGACGCAGCGGCCAGGTCGCTGTCTCGGCAGTACGCCAAGGGCGAGGTCGAGTTCCTGGTCACCTGCCTGGTGGACAGGTGCGCGCCCGCCGTCGGCCGGCTGGTGGACGGGCTGACCGCGGACGGCCACCAGGTGCACACCTTGGCGCTGGACGAGTTGGGGCCGAGGCTGACCGAGCTGGCCGCCGACCCCGCCGGGGTGCCGAAGGTGCTGCTGCTCTACGGCGTGGACGCCGCGCTGCCCACCCTCGAAGCCAAGAAGCCCGGCGAGTTGAAGAGTGGTCTCGACCAACTGCGGATGGTGCTGAAACAGGGGCCCGCCAAGGGAGTGCACACGCTCGGCTGGTGGCGCAGCACCGCGCGGCTGAAGGACACCCTCGGCTTCGCGGGCACCGACGACATCGGCGCCTGGGCCGCGTTGGACGTGCAGGGCAGTGAGCTCAGCTCGTTCGCCGCGGGCCAGGTGGTGCACTGGTCGCCGCGGCCGGGCCGCGCGTTGTTCTTCGACCGGAGCACGCACAGCGCGCCCGAAGTGATCATTCCGTTCCTTCGGCCCGACCGCGAACAGGGGAGCTGACGCCGTGCACGAAGAGGGCATCACCGCCGCCATGCGGTACAAGGAGATCATCGGCATGGCCGGCAGGGCCGCCGCGGACCTGCGGTCCTGGGAGCAGAACCGGGCCGAGGAGCTGACCGCGCAGATCGCCGCGGCCACCGCCGGGGTCGCCGCGGCCGTCGAACGCGAGGAACGCACGAAGCAGACCGCGAACCGCTGGTGGCGGATGGCCGAGGACAACGTCTCCCGGCTGTCCTGGCTGGAAGTCGCGGAAGGCCCGAGCCCGTCCCCGACCGCCCGCGGCGACTGGCTGGACCGCTACTCCGACGGTGTCCGCCCGGTCTACAACGAGCTCGTCCAGGCCGTCCTGCAACTGGGCTGGCGCGCCCGCCGCTAGCAACCGGCTGTGTCGCTGCGAACATTTGCCCTCAACTGGTTCACCCAGATGGCCTATGGAGTTGATCACGCCTTGTAGTCGAAGGTGGGTATTCGCAGATCCTTTTCCGAGGATCTGAAAGGGGAGGACTTCCGGGGGGAAGTATGAGTCATCGTTCCACTGACGCGCGCGAAAACCGACTCGTGGCCATCGAAGCACTGAGCCGCCTGCCCTGGCCGGAGCAGGTGAACAACGGCGAGGAAAGCGATTTCCCGTCGTTCGTCGCGAATTACAGCAAAGGCCTGCCGCACAACGAGGTGGGCGAAGTCGATCAGGCCGCGTACAACGCCTTGCTGAGGACGTTGTCCACCGGCCGCACCGAGGACTTCGAGCGGATCCCGCTGGGCATCGCCGACGGCCGCCGCCTGGTCAACCCGCAGTCGGGGCTCGCCTTCGACCTCGAAGGCCCCGATGCGCAGGCACTGACCATCGCGCCGGCGCCCCGCATCGACAGCGCGCGCAACTCGGCCGAGGCGGTGGAGCTGTACTGGATGGCGCTCTGCCGGGACGTACCGTTCGACAAGTTCGACGACAACCCGCTCACCGAGCAGGCCGCGGCCGAACTGTCCACCCTGTCCGACTACCGGGCGCCGAAACAGAAAGGTGAAATCACCACGGGGACGCTTTTCCGCGGCGACGCGAGGGGGGACCTGCGCGGCCCGTATCTGTCCCAGTTCCTGCTTCGCGACATCCAGTACGGCACCCTGCGCATCCCGCAGCTCCACGACACCGTGACGGAGGGCCAGGACTTCCTCACCGGCTTCGAAAACTGGCTCGCCGTGCAGCGGGGCACCAAGGTGCCCGAAATCCAGCGGGACCGGAAGGACCGCCGCTACCTGCGCACGCCCCGCGATCTGGCGCACTACGTGCACTTCGACGCGTTGTACGAGGCCTATCTCAACGCCTGCCTGATTCTGCTGGACCTCGGCGCCCCGGTGGACACCGGTAACCCGTACGAGCATTCGGCGAATCAGGAGGGGTTCGGCACCTACGGACCACCCGCCGTGCTGTCACTGGTCACCGAGGTGGCGACCAGGGCACTCAAGGCGATGTGGTTCCAGAAGTGGTTCGTGCACCGCCGGTTGCGGCCGGAGGCGTTCGGCGGCCGGGTGCACGCGCACCTGAGCGGACTGCAGGACTACGACATGATCGACCAGGAGGTGCTGAACTCGAACGCGGTCAAGCTCACCGCCGAGAAACACGGTTCGTACCTGCTGCCGCAGGCCTTCCCGGAGGGGGCTCCGCTGCATCCGGCCTACGGCTCCGGCCATGCCACCGTCGCCGGTGCCTGCGTCACCGTGCTCAAAGCCTGGTTCGACGAGTCATGGCCACTGCCCGAACCGGTGGTGCCCAACGCAAAGGGCACCGCCCTGAAGCCGTACACCGGTCCGGACGCCGACCGGCTGACGGTGGGCGGCGAGCTGGACAAGGTGGCGGCCAACATCGCGACCGGCCGCAATATGGCGGGTGTGCACTGGCGGACCGACTACACGGAGGCGGTGCGGCTTGGCGAAGCCGTAGCCATCGGCGTGCTGCGTGACCAGGTCCGGCTCACCAAGGAGGCCGCCTCGTTCGGCCTCACCCGCTTCGACGGCACCCGGATGACCATCTGAGCCCGGCCGAGCGATCCCACCCGCCGCTAGCTCGGGGCGACCCGTTCGAGGTCGTCGACGCTGCCGGACATCAGCACCCGGACGTGCTCGGTCAGGTGCTCGACCGGCCAGTCCCACCAGGCCAGCGCGAGCAGCCTGGCGACGTCCTCGGCGGGGTAGCGGGTGCGGATCAGCTTGGCCGGGTTGCCGCCGACGATGCCGTAGTCGGGCACGTCGTCGACGACCACCGCGCCGGACGCGACGATGGCGCCGTGCCCGATCCGCACCCCCGGCATCACCGTGGCGCGGTAACCGAACCAGACGTCGTGCCCGACCACGGTGTCGCCGCGGCCGGGCAGCCCGGTGATCAGGTCGAAGTGCTCGGACCACGAGCCGCCGATGATCGGGAACGGGAAGGTGGACGGCCCGTCCATCCGGTGGTTCGCGCCGTTCATGATGAAGCGCACCCCTTCACCGAGCGCGCAGAACCGGCCGATCACCAGCTTCTCCGGGCCGTAGTGGTAGAGCACGTTGCGGGTCTCGAACGCGGTCGGGTCGTCCGGGTCGTCGTAGTAGGAGAACTCCCCCACCTCGATCAGCGGCGAAGTCACCAGCGGCTTCAGCAGCACCACGCGTGTCTGCCCCGCCATCGGATACAGCACATTCGGATCAGGCACCTCCACACCCTCTCACGCGCCAGGATCAACGGCGGCCGGGGAAGAGGCGGTCGAAGAGGTCCATCAGGTCCCAGTAGGCGTCGGCGACGGGGTTGCCCGCCGACGGGCGGAAGCGGACCACCTGCGGATCGTGATCACTGGCCTGTTCGGCGAACTCCGCGTTGATGTGCACCACGTCGTAGTCCACGCCCCTCGGCGCCCGCGAGGCCAGCAGGTGGTCGAGCACCTGCGAGTTGCCCTCGAAAACGTAGCTGTACCGCTCATCCGCTGGCAGCGTGTCGATCAGCGCTTCCAGCGTTCCGCCCGCGGTCAGCGTGCCCACCACCGGCGAGAACGGGAAGTCGTTCAGGTCACCGGCGACGATCACGTTGGCGTTCCGGTTCACCGCCAGCAGCTGGTCGGTGAATCCGCGCACCAGCCGAGCCTGCTGGAGCCGCTGCGCCTCGGAGCTACGGGCGGGCGGCTGGAACCGGCCGTGCACCGGCTGGTCGCCACCCTTGGAGTTGAAGTGGTTTGCCACCACGAAAACGGTCCGGCCGCGGAAGACGAACTCACCGGCCAGCGGCTTGCGGCTGGACTGCCAGGCCGGGTCCGCCGGTGCCACCCTGCCGGGGGAAACGGACAGCGCCGGCTTGCCGCGCTCGTCGCGCACCGCCACCGCGGTCGTCGCGTCCCCGCCCGGTCGATCCACAAAGGACACACGGTCCGGGTTGAACAGGAAGCCGACCCGGATGTTGCCGCCCGGCTCGCCGCCGTCGGTCTTGTCCTGCGGGTCGATCTGGCGCCACTCGTACCGCGGCCCGCCGGCGGCGGCGATCGCGTCGGTGAACCGCCGCAGGGTCGCGTCCGCCGCGACCACCCCGTCGCCGTTGCCGGACGGCCCGTTGTTGTCCTGGATCTCTTCCAGGGTCACGATGTCCGGCGCGGCGAGGTTGCGCACCACGCCCTCGGCGAGCAGGTCGAACTTGGCCTGTTCGTCCACAGCGGACAGGTTCTCCACGTTGTAGGTGGCCACGGCCAGCTCACCGCCGCGCTGCTTGCGGGTGACCTCCTGCCGCAGGCCGCCGTCGCGCACGTTGCCGAGTTCGGTGGCGAACAGCGTGTAGCCGCCGAAGCTGTCGTACTCCACCGGCCCCGAAGTCTGCCCGGTCAGCGTGTCGCCGGTGTTGGCCTTCGGGAAGGGCCGCTGCGAGAACGGGATCAGCGACTCGACCTTGAGCACTCCGCTGTTCGGCCGGTCGTAGCCGCTGTACAGGGTGCCGCCGCGCGGCGTTGGTCGCTGCTCCGGCTTGGTGGTCAGGTAGAGCTCGTTGTACTGGGTGGACGGACCGACGATGCGGGCGTCGCGGACGCTGACCGGCTCGCTCTCGTGCGACTCCCAGAAGTCCAGTGCGTACCGGCCCGGCTCCAGTGCCAGGCCCTCGATGTTCCCGCCTGGCTGCGCGACCAGCGCCTCCGGCACGGTGTCCGCGCCGATCGCGGTCGGCGCCGGTACCGCGTTGCCGCTGGAGGTCACCGTCCACTGGGCACTGCCCAGTTCGGTGAGCGACTGGAAGTTGGAGTCGGGCTTGTAGTCCGGGTAGTACTCCTTGACCGTGCCGGTCACGGTGACCGCGTCGCCCGGCTTGACGGTGAGCGCGGCGGACCCGGTGTACACGAACAGGCCCTCGCTGGTCCGCGGGTCGCCGTCCGGCTCGGTGTCCTGGAACCAGAAGCCGCGGCTGTCGCCGAAGTTCCTGGTCGCGGTGACCACCCCGGTCACCCCGCCGACCCGCTTGCCGTTCAGCGGCGAGATCCGGGTGCTGCCCTGGATGTCGTGGATCCTGGCCGGCACCGGGTCCGGGCCGGGCTCCCCGCCGGGGGTCTCGCCCTTGCTGTTCGTCGGCGTCGGCGCGCCGACCACGAAGTCGGCCGCGTTGTCGTCGGTGTCGGCCAGCGTGTCCGGCCGGGCGGCCGAAGTGGCGTTGGCGGTGGCCGCGGTGGCGGTGCCCTCACGGACCGTCGCGGAGCCGTAGCCGACCAGGTCCCTGATCCGGCTGTCCGCGGCGCAATCGGCCGCGGTACGGCAGGTCAGCGCGGCAGTACCGGTGACCAGCGCGACGGTGCCGGCGGTCGCCGACATCGCGATCGAGCCGGTGACGTCCGGCGCGGGCAGCGCGACGGTGCCGCCCGCGCCTTTGGCCTCGGCTACCAGGTACCGGCCACCCGGCGCGACGGCGCCGGTCAGCGGGGTGACCTGCCAGTTGCTCGACGGCCCTGCCGAGCCTGGCAGGTACTGCACGCTCCAGCCGTCCAGCGCCTGGGCCGCGCTACTCGCCAGCTCGATGAAGTCGCTGGTCAGGGTGGCTCCACTGTTGCCACCGCCGCCGTAGACCTCGGCGATCACGACGTCCGCGCTGGGCGCGCTGGGCTCGGCAGTGGCCGGCGGCACCGAAACCACGGTCACCCCGGAAATCACAGCAGCGGCCAGCACACCCGCTTTACGGCGCTTCATCACCCTCTGTCCCCTCCTCCAAGAGCAGTCGAGGCATCGTCCCCCGAACAAGCGGGGAACAGGAAGACAACGCGACAACTATTCGTAACGACTGCCCGCGGAGGCAGCGCCACTAGGCCATAAAGCCCAACCTGCCGCACTTTCCGGTTGGCAGGGCGGGGCCGGGGTACTCCAGGTGCACAGCGGAAAACGAACGATCGGTTTCGCCCATCGAGGGCGAGGAGGTGCAAAGATGCTACCGATTCTGCTGGTACTGCTGCTGATTCTCGCGCTCGGCGGCGCCGGCTTCGCCTGGAACGCACTGTGGGTGGTCGCGGGCGTACTGCTCGTGTTGTGGCTGCTCGGTTTTTTCGTCCGTCCGGTCGCCGCGGGCGGACGCCGAGGCCGGTGGTACCGCTGGTGAGTTCCGGCTTCCACGGAGGGTGACGCACACCGCGTCACCCTCCGTCCTATTTGGACCTGTACCGCGCGGCCAGCCGGGAGAGCCCGGAAACCGCCGCCCGGCCCGCGCCGCGTGCGCTCGCGGCGAGGAAAGTGGTCCAGTCGAAACGGTCGCGCCACAGCACAATGCGGCCGTCCCGTACTTCGAAGGTGCCGCAGACCCAGAACTCCGCCGACCACGCGCCGGCCCGCAGCACGTCGGTCCGCTCGGTCAGCACGATCGGGCCGTCCGCGGCGATGTGGTGGTTCCTGACCTCGAAACCGGTGCCGTACCTGGCCGCCAGCCCCAGTTGCCTTGCCACCGCGGCCCGGCCTCGGGCCGGCGGCAACGGCACGTTCTGGTACACGATGTCGTCGGCCGCGTACTCCATCGCCCGGTCGATATCGAGGTCTTCCAGTGCCGCGAGGAACGCGATGACGGTGGTTTTCGGGTCTGACATGGACTGCTCCTCATCTGCGGTGCGCGGAGTTCGGTAACGGTATCGACAAGTCTCCCGTGATCCGTAACGGACGAGGCCCCGTCCACGAGTTCTGGGGAAATGCCTGGCAACAGCGGTGCGGCGGGTTGGGTAAGGGAGTGCGGGTTCATGGCCATCGTGATCACCGCCGTCCGGCTGGACGGCGGCGACCGGCACGAGCACATCGCCCACGTCTGGTGGAACGATCCCGGCGAGGACGAGATTCGCGACAACCCGGTGGACCAGATCGTGGCGTGGATCGAGGAGCGGGGCGGCAAGGCCTACGCCGCGGACCCGGACGGCACGCGGCTGCCGGTGGTGGTCGTCGCCGAGGACGGCCCGAAACATCTGCGCACCGAAGCCGACGGCCGGCTCACCGACGACCTGCTGGCCCTGCCCCGCCGCTGACCACTCCGGAAAGCTGAAGCGCCGGCTCCCAGTACGACACCGAGGGAGCCGGCGCTTCGGCGGGTACGCCAAGCCCCAGAAACACCGAAACGCCGGCTCCCCGTGGGGAACCGGCGTTTCGCTTCGAGCGGTAGCGGTGGGATTTGAACCCACGGACGGGGTAAACCGTCACACGATTTCGAGTCGTGCTCCTTCGGCCGCTCGGACACGCTACCGCCGAAAAGGATACTGCACGCCTCGTCCGCCCCGGCAGGCCGGGGCGGCGGCCACCGTCACCTGTCGTCGCGGGAGAACTTCTCCTTGGCGTCCTGCACCGCGCCGGTGGCCTTGTCCCGCAGGTCGTGGCCGGCTTCCTTGGCCTCGCCCTTGGTCTGGTCCGCCTTGCCCGAGTCACGCATTTCCTCGTTGTCGGTGGCGTTCCCGAGCTTCTCCTTGGCGCCACCCGCGAGCTGCTGGGCCTTGTCCTTGGCCTTGTCGATCAGGCTCATCTCGGATGCTCCTTATCCGCTGTGGCCACCGAACCAGTCGGCTCGGCTCAGCAGCGGAGTACCCAGCGGGGCGTCGGGCGATACCCGGTCATGAGCCTCATCACTCCGCGGGGGGACCCCGGTGCCCGGCGAAGAACTCCGCCAGCAGCGCCGCGCACTCGTCCGCCAGCACGCCGCCGACCACCTCGGGCCGGTGGTTCAGCCGCCGGTCCCGCACCACGTCCCATAGCGAGCCCACCGCGCCGGTCCGCGGCTCCCACGTCCCGAAGACCAGCCGCGCCACCCTGGCCAGCACCAGCGCGCCGGCGCACATCGTGCAGGGTTCGACGGTGACCGCGAGCGTGCAGCCGTCCAGCCGCCAGCCGTCGCCGTAGTCCCGCGCGGCGGCCCGCAACGCGAGCACCTCGGCATGCGCGGTCGGGTCGCCGAGCTCCTCACGGGCGTTGTGCGCGCTGGCCAGCAGGTGGCCGTCCGGGGCCAGCACCACCGCGCCGATCGGCACGTCCGCACCGGCCTGCCTGGCCGCGTCCAGCGCAGCACGCACGGCGGCAGTGTCCTCCCCGTCCCCCCCGTCCCCCCCGTCCTCCCCGCGCACGGCTCAGATCTCGTCCAGCACGGCCGAGAACGCGTCGGCGAACCCGCACCGCTGCGCGATCATCTGCAGCTGCTCGTCCGGGTAGAGGTCCACCTCGCCGACGATCACCTCCAGCTCGCCGGCGGGCAGGCCGAGATCGACCAGGATCTCCAGGTCGCCCTCCGGCCAGACGGACTCGTCCTCCTCGTCCGGAGGATCGACCCGCAGCAGGTCGAGCACATCCGCGGCGATGTCGTAGTCCAGCGCCGCCGCCGCGTCCGAGAGCAGCAGCGCCGCGCCGCGCGGGCTGGGCCGCACGATCACGAAGAACTCGTCATCCACCGCGAGCAGGCCGAACACCGCACCGGTCGACCGCATCTTTCTCAGCTCGGTGATCGCGGCGTCCAACTCGGCCAGCGCCCCGGCGTCCAGGGCACTGCACCGCCACCGGCCGTCCTCGCGAACCACGGCCACGCCAAACCCCGCGACCGGTTCCTTCACCGCCATGTGCACACCGTATACCGGCGGCAAAACGCGCGCGGTGCGCCACAGCGGACAAGGGTGCCACTATCGAGGAATGACCGGACCCACCGAACTGCCTTCGCTGCCCGACGCCCGTTTTGCCGGGCTTCTGGACGAGGCCAAGGCGCTTCAGCCGAAGACCGTCGAACTGCGCCGGGAGATCCACCGGCACCCCGAGCAGGGCCTGCACCTGCCCACCACCCAGGCCGCCGTGCTGGCCGCGCTGGACGGGCTGCCGCTGGAGATCCAGCTCGGCAAGTCGACCAGCTCGATCACCGCGGTGCTGCGCGGCGGCAAGCCCGGCCCCGCCATCCTGCTGCGCGGGGACATGGACGCGCTGCCGCTGCAGGAGCAAACCGGCCTGGAGTACGCCTCGGCGTCCGACGGCTCCATGCACGCCTGCGGGCACGACGCCCACGTCGCGATGCTGGCCTCCGCCGCGCGGCTGCTCGCCGCGCACGCCGACGAGCTGGCCGGTTCGGTCGTGTTCATGTTCCAGCCAGGCGAAGAGGGCTACCACGGCGCGCGGCACATGATCCACGAAGGCGTGCTCGACGCGGCGGGCCCGCGCGTGGAGAAGGCCTTCGGCCTGCACATCTACGCCAGCACGAAGTCCGGGGTGATCACCTGCAAGCCGGGGCCGATCATGGCCTCAGCGGACGCCTTCTTCGTGCAGGTGACCGGCAAGGGCGGGCACGGTTCGGCGCCGCACCAGGCGGTGGACCCGGTGCCGGCCGCGGCGGCCATGGTCGGCGCGCTGCAGACGATGATCACCCGGCGGGTGAGCGTGTTCGACCCGGCGGTGCTCTCGGTGACCCGCATCGAGGCGGGCACCACCACCAACATCATCCCGGAGACGGCCGAGCTGAGCGGCACCATCCGCACGCTGTCCGAACAGACCAGGGCGCTGATCCGCAAGGAACTGCCGAAAGTCTGCGAAGCGGTGGGCACCGCGCACAACTGCCGGGTCAGCGCCGAGATCGAGCCCGGTTACCCGGTCACCGTCAACGATCCGGCCGAGGCGAGCCGCACCCTCACCCTGGCCCGCGAGGTGCTCGGCGCCGACCACGCCGAGGCGATGTCCGCGCCGGTCATGGGCGCGGAGGATTTCTCCTATGTGCTGCAACGGGTTCCCGGTGCCTTCGCGTTCCTCGGCGGATGCCCACCGGACGTGACCTTGGACGAGGTGGCGCCGAACCATTCCAACCGCGTGCGGTTCGATGAGGACGCGTTTCCGCACGGTGTGGCGATGTACGCCGCTTTCGCGCTGGACGCGCTCCGGTAACCGCCCGTGTTTTCCCAGACGCGCAAACGAAGGCCGTTGCGGTAGCTGGCAGGATGACGCCCCGTGCGAGACGTATGCGTGATCGGGCTCGGATTGATCGGTGGCTCCCTGCTCCGCGCCGCGGCCGCGGTGGGCCGAACGGCCTGGGGTGCCACCGCGTCCGAAATGGACGCGACGGCGGCAGCCGCGGACGGCCACCAAGCGAGCACCGATGTGGACGAAGCACTCCGCCAGGCGGCGGAACGGGACGCGCTGGTGGTGGTCGCGGTCCCGCTGACCGGGCTCGACGACGTGCTGCGCCGGGTCGCCGAGCACGCGCCGAACTGCCTGCTCACCGACGTGACCAGTGTGAAGTCCGCGGTACTCGGCTCGGTGCGCGCGTTCGCGCCGTCGGCGAGGTACGTCGGCGGGCACCCGATGGCCGGTACCACCGAGTCGGGCTGGCGGGCTGGGAACGCGGCCCTGTTCGGCGGTACCCCGTATGTGGTGTGCGTGGAGGAGGACACCGACCTGAGCGCCTGGGCGGAGGTCGCCCAGCTGGCCATCGACATGGGGGCGCACGTGGTGCCGCTGCCCGCGTCGTCGCACGACGAGGCGGTCGCCAGGATCTCCCACCTGCCGCACCTGCTGGCCGCGGTGCTGGCCGCGGTCGGGGCGCAGGGCGGTCCGCTGGCGATGTCGCTGGCGGCCGGGTCCTACACCGACGGCACCAGGGTGGCCGGTACCAGGGCGGAACTGGTCCGCGCGATGACCGAAGGAAACCGCGCGGCGTTGTTGCCGGTGCTGGACGAGGCGCTCGGCAGGCTGGGCGCGACCCGCGGCTCGCTGGCGTCGACCGGCGGACTGGCGGCGACCATCAACGCCGGGCACGAAGGCGCGCAAACGTTTGCCGCCGCCCGGCAGGCGACCCCGGCCGGCGTGCGGGTGAGCCTGACCGCGCCGGACGCGCGGGAGGGCCTGTGCGCCCTCGGCGAGCGCGGCGGCCGGATCACCTCGATCGCCGGCGACACCGCCATCGGCGAGGTGCACTGAAACTTTCCCGGGCGGAGCTTTTTCCCGGGCAGGTAGGAGCCCAATGTGACGTTTGGTGTCTTCTAGTGGCCAAACGTCACGTTGGGCCGCTCCGGATTACTGCTGCGGCGGCTTGGGGGGCTGCGGAGGCTGCTGCCCCGGCTGCGGGCCCTGGTCACCCTGGCCGCCCTGGTCCTTGCGGAGCGCGCCCTTCGCCTTCTCGGTGGCGTTGTCGATCTTGTCGGCGTGCTTGCCGAACTTGGACTTCGCCATCCCGCTGGCCTTGTCCAGGCCCTGCTCGACCTTGTCGCCGTGCTTGCCCAGTGCTTCCTGCGCCTTGTTCTTGATCTTGTTGAAATCAATGCCCATCTCCCCATGAAACAGCATTTTGTCCGTTTCGCAACGTGGGTTCACCCGGCTGCTACTCCGACCGGCCCGGCAGCCACCGGCGGATCAGGCCCCGCGGCGGCCGCTCTTCCAGGTCCGGGCCCCGGACCGCGTCGAAAGCGGCGGTCAGCCGATCCACCACACCGGAGAGCTGCTGGGTCTGCGGCAGGGCCATCTCGGCGGGTGCCCGCTGCTCCCGCACGGCCGCGGCGAGCTCGCCCAGCGCCGCGATCACCAGATCGATGTCCTCGGTGGCCGGCTTCGGCGCGCCGTGCTCCACGGTGACCACCACCTCGGTCACCGCGTCGGTCACCCGCTCGAGTGCGACGATCACCGGCCACCAGGCGATCGCCTGCCGCCCGGCGGCCGAGGGCTCGACCACCACCTGCTGGAAGGCGGTCCGCAGGTCGGCCAGCGCCCGGTAGGCCCGGCGGCGCGACCGGGACCGCTCGAGCCGCGCCTGTGCGGGCTCGGCCGGTGTCTCCGACGGCGCCAGCGCGGTGCGGACGTAACCGGCCACCGTGTCCAGCCCGTCCGCGAGCATGCCGCCCACCCGCGGCCGCATGCTGCCCGGCCAGAGCAGGTAGCCGAAGACCAGCACGATGGCGCAGCCGAGCACGGTGTCCACCAGCCTGGCCAGCACCACGCCCCAGTCCCCGTGCGAGGACAGGTCCATCTGCAGGATGATCAGCGGGGTGACGAAGGCGCTCAGGATCCCGTAGTTGCGCACCTTGCCGATCGCGACCCCGGCCGCGAGCAGCGCGATCAGCAGCACCAGCAGCCAGCCCTGCGCGCCGAGACCGAGCACGGCGGCGCCGATGCCGACCCCGATCACGGTGCCGATCCCGCGCAGCACCGCCCTGCCGAACACCGAGCCGAAGTCCGGTTTCAGCACGATGCCCACGGTGAGCGTGATCCAGTAGGACCGCTCGAACGGCACCAGCAGACCGGCCACTTCCGCCAGCGTCACGCACAGGCAGAGCCGGAGCGCGGCCAGCCAGGTCAGCCTGCCGAAGATCACCGAGTCGGCCAGCGCGCGCAGCCGTTCCCGCAGCGGCTCCGGGCTGCGTCGCTGCCGCTTCGCCCCGGACGTGATCTTCGCCAGCCCCGCGTACAGCGGGGCGAACTCCGGGTCCGGTTCGGGCGCCGGCGGCAGCGGCTGGTCGGCGAGCACCGCGGTGGCCACCGCAGCCAGGTAGTCGACGGGCTCCTTCGGTGCCCGCCGCCCCGCGTTGAGCAGCGCCACCGAGGCTTCCACCGCGGGTGTGCTGGCGGCGAGCAGGTTGAGCAGCTTCCGGTAGGCCGCGTCCCGGCCGGACAGCCAGGACCTGGCGGTGAGCAGCCGGTCGTAGGCGGTGTTCATCGCGGTGGTCAGCTGGTGCCGGGCGGCCCGTGAGGTCTCCTCGTCGGCGGCGGAGAGCATCGCGGCCAGCTCGATGTAGACCTGCGCGACCGCGGTGCGCTCGGGGCTGGTCGCACGCACCGTCCAGGCCACCAGCGCGACCAGCAGCCCCCATGCCGCGCCGGCCACGAAGCAGAGCAGGACGACCTCGGCCTGCACCCCGGTGGTGTGCTGCCCGGTGCCAAGCACGCAGAACACGAACAGCTGCAGCGCGGCGATCGAGGCGTTGCTGCCGGCCGCGCTGACCAGTGCGGAGACCGCGGCGACCGCGATCACCGCCGGTACCGACGCGGCCGGGTTGCCGCCGGTGAGCAGCCCGACCAGGTAGCCCAGCGCGGCCGCGGCGGTGGCGCCGCCGAGCCGGCGCAGGCGGTACCGGTACGGCCCGGCCGCCTCGGACAGCACGGTCGGCAGCGCGCCGGTGGAGACCAGCGCGCCGAGCCGGATGTCGCCAAGCGCGAAACCGACGGCCAGCGGCACCGCCAGCGCGATCGGCGCGCGGACCGCCCTTGTCCACGGCACCGGCACCGGCTTGCTGCGGAGCAGTTGGACCAGCCAGTGCGGCGCGGCGAAGTCGGGGCGGTTCCTGATCACGCCACCATCTTGACTCACGTAACCGGAACACCCAGTCTCATACTGCCCGGTAACATCGCGCCTGGAGGCCAGCCCTGATGTCAGCGAAGAAGCACTCCTTCGAGATCAACCGCACCAGCAGCGCGCCGCCGGCGAAGCTGTTCGAACTGGAGACCGACGGCGCGAACTGGTCGAACTGGGGCAAACCGCTGATCATGAGCTCCGGCTGGGCCGAGCGCGGCGACCAGGCCCCCGGCGGAGTCGGCGCCATCCGCAAGGTCGGCACCTGGCCGCTGCTGCTGCGCGAACGGACCCTCGAGTACGAACTGGACCGGCGCCACGTCTACACCTTCGCCGGCCCGGTCGCGCCGGCCAGGGACTACCGGGCCGAAGTGACCTTTTCCCCGAACGAACGCGGCGGCACCGACCTCCGCTGGGCCGGCTCGTTCAGTGCGATCCTGCCCGGCACCGGCGCGGTCACCGCGTTCGTGCTGCGCACCGTGATCCAGTTCCTCTCCGCCCGGCTGGTCCGCGCCGCCGAACGCGGCTAGCCCGACCGGGGTGCGCAAGCCCACATCTGCCACCCCGGCACAACCGGTCTCGTAGTGGGTACGTCCTCCTTGCTAATCCTGTTGCACGGCAAGGAAAAAGGGGGACGTGACATGACACAAAGGACAGGTGCGGCATTTCGGCGGGTGCTCGCCGGTTGCCTCGTCGGCCTGCTGCTCTTGGCCGGCTGCGCGCCGGACACCCCGGAAACCCCGCCGCAGAGCCAGTCCAACCCGGCACCGGCCGGTTCGCCGGTGCCGCAGCAGCCGTATCCGTTCGGCGAGGCGCAACAACAGGCTCCGGCCGGCGAGAACGGCCAGATCCCGGTGGTCCGGCGCATCCGGACCGACAAGCCGTACGTGTTCATCACCATCGACGACGGCGCGGTCAAGGACCCGGACGCGCTCCGGCTGATCCAGCAGTCCGATGCCCGGCCGGTGCTCTTCCTCAACCAGCAGTACGTGTCCGGGCACGAGGACTACTTCAAGTCCATTTTGGACAATACCGGCGCGGTGCTCGGGGACCACACGGTGGACCATCCGAACCTGCGCGGGAAGCCGTACGAGGTCCAGCGCAAGGAGATCTGCGAGGACGCGGACGACTTCGGCCGCGAACTGGGCACCCGGCCGGCGCTGTTCCGCCCGCCGTTCGGCAACTACGACCCGGCAACCCTGCGCGCGGCCGCCGCCTGCGGGATGCGCGCGGCGGTGCTGTGGAGCGCTTCGGTGAACGACGGCCAGGTGCAGTTCCAGCAGGGCGACCGGCTGCGGCCCGGCGACATCGTGCTGATGCACTTCCGCAAGACCTTCGCCAAGGACTACACCGCCTTCCTCGACCAGGCCCGCCGCGACGGCCTCACCCCCGTCCCCCTCACCGACTTCCTCGCCCCCACCCCACCCGGCAAATAGCCGACTTTTTGCCCTTCCCGGACGCCACCTCAGGGGCAAATAGCCGACTTCTTGCCCTTAACCGGCGCCGAGGCAGAGGAAGGGGCGGCGCAGCGGGTCGACGGCGGTCGCCTCGGCGAGGGCGAGCGCGGGCGAGGTGCCCGACGCCAGCCGCCGGTGCAGATCGGTCATGGTCTCCGCGGCGGCCTGGTCGCCCACCCTGGCCACCGCGCCGACCACCGTGCGGGACCCGCTGGCCAGCAGCGTGCCGGCGAAACCGAGCGCCTCCTCACCGGGCCGGATGTGGCTCATCGCCAGCTCGCAGGCGGCCAGCACGACGTGCTCCGGCGGGCTGCCCAGCCGGGCCGTCTCGTGCGCGAACAGCGGCCCGTCCACCAGCTCCAGCCGCGAGAACAGCGCGTTCGCCGGTTCGTGCGCGCCGTGCGCGACCAGGTGCGCCATCCCGGACCCGTCCAGCGCCGCCAGCACGGTCGCGCTGGTCGCCTCCGGCCCGTCCACCACCCGGGCCTGCGGGTACACCGAGCGCAGCTGCCGCACCTCACCGATCGCGCCGGGCACCCCCGGCCCGCCGGCCAGCACGACCGGCCCGAGCGTCGGCTTGCTGGCCGCGGCCACCCACGCGGTCGCCGACGGCACGATCGACACCGGCCGCCCGCGCAACGACGGCAGCGCCGGCCACGGCAGCGCGTACAGCGGCCCGATCGGCACGATCACCAGCTCCCGGTCGCCGAGCACCTCGGCCAGCGGCTCGACCAGCATCCGGTCCAGCAGCGCGGACCGGTGCTGCGCGGAGGCGGTGACCGCCTTGACCAGCGGATCGGGCAGGTGGTCCGGGGCGAGCGCGTCCAGGTCCGCGTGCAGCTGCCTTGCCACCTCGACCGTCTCGGCCAGCGCGCCGAGCCGGATCAGGGAGAACCGGCCGTCGCGGACCACCACCGCGGCCAGCGCGTCGCCATGGCCGACCAGGCTGACCAGCACCCGGTCACCGAGCCGCTCGGCCACCTCGTCCGGGCTGCTGACCGGCCGCGGCCTGCCCCACGGGCTGGTGTGCCAGCCGAGCCTGCTCGCCTCGCGCTGCAGCCAGGCGTACCGGCTCTCCAGCCCGGTCACCCGCTTGCCAGCCAGCCGGTCCTGCTGCACGGTGCGCTGCACATGCCGCATCTCGGTGATGTGCTTTGCCAGCACGGTGTCCTCGATGATCGGCAGCGGCTCGTACCGGTAGACCTGCGCCCTGGTGCGCTCCTGCCAGCCGAACAGCCGCCGCGCGTCGGCCTGGCCGCGCGCCCTGTCCAGCACCAGCCCGACCGCGAGCTGACCCAGTTCCTGCCCGTGCACCGCGGTGCCGCACAGCAGGTCCAGCCCGCCCATCCGGTCGCGGACCCGGCCAAGCTCGGCCAGTCCGGCCCTGGCCTGTGCCAGCGCGGAACGAGGCCGCCCGGTGGCCACCGCCAGCTCCGCCTTGCACAGCCGCAGCAGCATCCGGTGGTCCACCGGGGTGGTCTGCCGCGGCTTCGGCACCTTGGCGAGCAGCTCCTCGGCGGCCGCGACCGCGCCGCGGCGCAGGTGCAGCCGGACCGCGAGCAGCCTGGCCACCGCCGCCTCGTCGCGCAGCCCGAGCCCGGCCAGCCGCCCGGCCAGCGCGACCAGCCCGGCGGCGAGTTTCGCGGCCGGACGGCTTCCGGTCCGCTCCAGCGCGTCCATGGCGTCCGCGCGCAGCCTGGTCAGCGCGGCCACCTCGGCCCAGTGCACGTTGCCGCGCCGGACGAACCGCCGCCTCGCCGCCGTCGCGAGCGCCCTGGCCAGCGGGAAGTCACCGTCCAGGATGGCCGCGGCGGCGCGCGCGACCTCGGCCTCGGCAACGTCCTGGATCACCCGGTTGCGGCGCAGCTCGGGTAGCGCCTCGTCCAGGTGCCGGGCCGCCTCGTCGGCGAGGCCGGCCACCAGCAGCGCCCGCGCCTGGTCCAGCCGCACCCTGGTCAGCCAGCCCGGCGCGGCCTGCTCCAGGATGCGCGCGGCCTCCTCGTAGTGCCGCAGCGCTTCCGGGATCTCCCCGACCAGCTGGGCCAGATCGCCGAGGCCGTGCCGCGCCTTGCCCTCCAGCCGGGTGAGCTGGTTCGCCTTGGCCAGCTGCATGCTCCGGTGCAGGTCGGCGGAGGCGTGGTCCGGGCTGCCCATGCTGGCGTGAATCTGGGCACGGTTCATGAACGTCTTGGTGAGCAGGTCGCCGTCACCCTCGCCGAGCTCTTCCAGCGCCGGAATGATCGCGTCGAACAGGCTCAGCGCCTCGACCGAGCGGCCGATTCGCCAGAGCAGCAGGGCACGCTGCAACCCGGCCACCGAGCCCAGGGTGGTCCGAGCTCCGCCGGGCGCCAGCCGGGTCACCACCTCTTCGGCCAGCCGGAGGTGCGCCAGTCCCTTGGTGGTGGATCCGCTCTCCGCCTCGGCCGAGGCCAGGCTGATCAGCACCCGTACCCGGAGTTCGGTGGCCACCGGACCGGCCGCGTCGCCAAGCCGGCGAAGCGCCCGTTGCAACAGCCTGGCGGCGTCCGCGGGGCGCGCGTCGGCGGCGGCTGTGGTGGCGCGGCGATACAGCTCGTCGGCCGCGCGCACAACTCGGCTCGGCGGTTCAGCGGACCCAGGCACGCGCCCTATAGGAGCACATCCGTGAATACGAGACGACGGCCGGTAACCCTCACAGCACCACGGTGGGCGTGACCACGGTCCGCCGGTTCGCCGCGGCGCCGATGTGCACCATTATCTGGGTGGTGCCGGTGGGCACGTCGTCCAGCACGAACCGGCCGCCCTCGTCCGCGGTGGTCGAGGTCGCGCCGTGTTCGGCGACCCTGACCTCCACCCCGTACTCGCCGGCCGGCACCAGCCAGCCGTCGATCCGGTGGTGCGTGCCGATCTTGGTCAGGTTGATCATCACGGTCAGGTCGCTGACGGTGAACGTGATGGTGCCCTGGTCGCCACGGACCCCGGACCGCGCGTCGGCGCGCTCCCAACGCGCGACCTCCACGTCCAGGTCCTCCAGCGCGATGGCGAACTGCACCCGCTCCACCAGGTCGGCCGGCAGCGGGTCGAGCTCGTCGACGAGCCTGCCGATGTCTTCGAGCAGCTTGAGGTCGTCAGGGTGGGTACTGCCGCCCCCCGCCAACTGAAACTCGTTCATCAGCTGCCCCCTTCGCTGTCCAACAGGTCACGCATCGACTTCAGACAGCGGCCCCTGGTCGGCCCGATACTGCCGTGTGGCATCCGCAGCGCCTCGGCGACAAGGCGATACTCCGAACGCCCCGCCAGCACCGTCATCCGCAGCAGCTCCTGGCACCGCTGGGGCAGCCGGCTGAAAGCGGCCCAGATCTCCCGGTCCCGGTCCGCCCGCAGCACCTCCGCCTCCGGTGTCGGATGGGTCTGCTGCTCGGTCTCCACCAGCGCCGTGGTCTCCTCGGTGAGCGGCACCGGTGCGGGCTTGCGCCCGAAGCTCCGTTGCGCCTCGCGGCGGGTGGTGGTGATCAACCACCCCGCCAGTGCGCGCGGTTCGTTCAACTGCTCCAGCCGGCTGAACAGCGCCAGCCACACCGTCTGCACCACGTCCTCCGCGGTGTGCCGGTCAAGGCCGTTGCCCCGAGCGACGTGCCACACCAGTGGCGTCAGCTCCTTGACCAGCCGGTTCATCGCCTGCCGGTCACCTGCCCTCGCCGCATGCATGCAGGCCGCGTACAGCTCATGGCCGTGCAGGCCCTCCCACGGTGGGTCCGCCTCGACGGTCCGAACTTCCGTCACCGCATCCGCCCCACTTCCGATTGGTGCTCCTCAAGTCGGTGTTCGAAGTATCGCGGCATCTACCGAATAGGTGAGCGTCGAGGTCGTCCCCAGATACATGTGTCACTCGCTTGGAGTAGTCGGAAAGTCGGTCGTTAACACAAACGTGAGCTCACGGCGCGGTTCTGTTTCCCACGGCCGCGCCAGTTCGGCCTTGAGCAGGTGCCGGCCGGCGCCGACGATGTCGAACGCCAGCCGGCGGACCCCACCCATTCCCGGCGGCCCCGCCCCCGCGGCCGCCCGGCCCCCTTCAGGGTGGCCCTGTTCCCCCTGGACATGCTCGTCCACCAGCACCCGCACCCCCGCCGGCAGCCGCCATCGCCACCGGTATCCGGATGCCGGGACCTCGCGGAGCCGCAGCTCCACGGTGTCCCCTACGCGCAGTTCGGTCGGCACCCCCGCGTCGACCTGCGCGATCTGAACGAGCACGCTCCCTCTCCCGGGTTCTTCAGGGCGGCGGTGACCGGCGGCCCCCTCGACTGCCGGCCACCGCCTGTCTCGAGTAGTTCCTCAGACCAGCAACTGGTCGATCTGGCCCAAGGCGTCCTCGTGGTAGCTCACCGGGATCCGGTGGTTCCTGGCCATCAGTGCCAGCAGCACCAGGTGGCCGTGCCCGGAGTCGGATCCCGGCGAAAGCCGCTTCCAGCCCACGCCGTGCACGAAAGCCCACACGCCCGGCGAAGAGTCGTACGAGTACAGGGCCGTGATGCCCCGGTTGTGCACCCAGCCGTCACCCTGCTCGGCGGTGACCGGTGCGGGCGCGGCAGCACCGCCGTTCCCGCCGTTGCGCTGCGGCGGGTTGTACGGCTCCCAGCCGTTCGGCGCGACCGGCGGCGGGCCGTAAGGCTCCCAACCGGTAGGTGCGACGGCGGGACGCGGCGGGGTGTACGGCTCCCAGCCCGTCGGCGCCACCGGCGGCGGGCTGTAGGGCTCCCACCCGGTCGGTGCGACCGCGGGACGGCCGGCCGGCGGGCTGTACGGCTCCCAGCCGTTGGGCGCGACCGCGGGACGCGGCGGGGTGTAGGGCTCCCACCCAGTGGGCGCGACCGCGGGACGGCCGGCGGGCGGGCTGTAGGGCTCCCAGCCCATCGGCGCCACCGGCGGCGGGCCCTCCGGGGTCCAGTTGGGCGGGACCGGCGGCTGGTTCTCCTCGAGCCGCTCCACGTCACCCCCAGACCGGTCCTCGTTGTCCGGAGGCTGCGCCTTCTTCTCGGTGTTCGTCATCGCTGTTCGCTCCCCTGCTTGTTGCCAGGCCTCAGTAGGCGATCTGGATCATGCTCAACTCGTCGTTGTCGATGAACGGAGCCACCGGATGGCCCCCGGCCCGCGCATGGGTCAACATCGCGAGCTTGCTGGTCGTGCTGTGCGCCCCGCCGGAAAGCCTGGTCCAGCCCAGGTTCTCCAGGTACGCCCAGCCATTGGCGTCATGCGCCGAAGTGAACAGGCGCAGCGCGCGCTGGGCCGGCAGCCAGGCGCGCAGGTTGACCCCCGTGCAGCCCAGCGTGGTCGGCCGGGCGGCCGGATAGTCCTCGAGGAAGGCCTCGCCGTACGCGATCCGCAGGAAGCCCTGCTCCCCCCAGTCCGCGCCCCACGAGTTCTTCGCGATCCAGCAGCCGGCCACGTCGTCCCAGCCGATGAGCGCGACGCAGTGTCCGCCGCTGGTCTCGTCGGTGGTGCGCCGGTAGACGCCGCCGGTGTAGTGGAACAGGTCGTTGTAGATCACCAGGCAGGCCGCGACCGGCCCGTACCCGTAGATGTGCTGTTTGATCGCCGCGGGGTTGCCGCTGAGATCGATGACCTCTTCCGCGTGCGCGACCCGGTCCGGCCAGCCGGGGTTCAGCGCGCCGGCGCCGTCTTCGCGGTAGGGGAAGTAGTCCTCGAAGGTGACCCCGCTGGACATGCTGTCGTCGAACAGCTCGTCCGGCCAGGAACCGTCCGGGTGCAGGCTTTCGCGTGCGGCGGCGTACCCGAAGTGCAGGTGCGCCTCGGACAGGTCCAGGTTCAGCCCCGGCGCCGACCGGGTGTACGCGGCCGTGCCCTCCAGCGCGGCCGCGGTGGCGAACGCGGTGCAGGAACCCGTCTCGCCCTGGTCCTTGACCGGGGTGACGTAGTTGCGGCCGTGGAGGTTCCGCAGGTCGAACCGCTCGGGGAGGCTCGACGAAGGGGCCAGCGCGGCGACCACCGACTCGCCGGCCGTGTGGAAGGCGGCGTGCGCCATCCGCGACGGCTGGTGCACTCGGAGGTCGATCTCGCCCTGGTCCGGTGCCGGCACCCCGAGCCGCACCGCGCGCGACTCGACGGAAAGCCTGCTCAGCCTGGTCTCACCGACCCGCCAGGAGGCGCCCAGCGAGGCCAGCGAATCGCGAATGCTCGCGATCTCGGCCTCGCAGGAGTGATCGGCGGTCATAGGCTCTCCCGGTGCAGGTTGAAGGGGTCGGGCTCAAGTGCTACGCCCATATGACGCAGCAAACCCCTTCGCAGATACACACTCAGAGTATTTTCTTGGCAGATTTTTCCTCAGCTTCGACCGGTTCCACCCGTTTGCCTGGGATCCGTTAGCGGTGTGTGACCTCAACCGCGGGATAAAACAGGCATAACGGACACGGCCTGAGTGTCTGCCGGGAGAGCGAGCCGGGCGTCAGCCTGCCTGACGTTCGAGGTGCAGCCGGTGCCAGCGCTCGAAGAGCACCGGGATCTCGCTGATCATGAAGTCGAGGAAGTCCACCATGTCGGCGAGGCGGCGCCCGGCCGGAGTGTTCGGGCCCATCGCTTCGATGCCTTCCACGGTGGCGTCGCGCCAGAGGGTCATCATCCGATTGCGCTTGAGGAAGGTGGCGTACCAGAGATCGTCGTAGAGCCGGTAGTGGTCGCGCCGCTCGCCCGGCTCGCGCTCCTTCGAAACCAGGCCGATCTGCTCCAGGTAGCGCACCGCGCCGGAGACGGCGGCGGGGCTGACGGACAGCTTCTCGGCGATCTCGGCCGCGGTCAGCCGGCCGCTGTCGGTGACCATCAGTGCGGAGAAGACCCTGGCCGCCATCCGCTGGAAGCCCGCCTGGGTCAGCACCAGTGCGAAACTTTCGATGTAACGGAGCACAGCGTCTTCGTCACGCTGCGGGTTCGGGTCACGCTGGGACTGCGGTCGGCTCGACATGGCGCCATCCTCTCCTAGTGGGGTGCCGGCAATCACCCCATCCATACACTTTCTTTACTTCACGACTTTGTGAAAAGAGTGTAGCTTCCCTGTCATGGAAAACGCCATCTCAGTTGCCGGCCTGGACAAGTCCTTCGGCCGGTCCAAGGCTCTCGACGGCCTCGACCTGTCCGTGGCCACCGGTGAGGTGCACGGCTTCCTCGGCCCGAACGGCGCTGGCAAGTCCACCACGGTCCGGGTGCTGCTCGGCCTGCTGCGCGCGGACTCCGGCACCGTCCGGCTGCTCGGCGGCGACCCCTGGAAGGACGCGGCGAGCCTGCACCGCCGGCTCGCCTACGTGCCCGGCGACGTCAACCTCTGGCCCAACCTCTCCGGCGGCGAGGTGATCGACCTGCTCGGGCGGCTGCGCGGCGGGCTCGACCAGCGGCGCCGCAAGGACCTGATCGACCGCTTCGACCTCGATCCGAAGAAGAAGGGCCGCACCTACTCCAAGGGCAACCGGCAGAAGGTCGCCATCGTCGCCGCGCTCGCGTCCAAAGTGGACCTGCTGATCATGGACGAGCCGACCTCCGGGCTGGACCCGCTGATGGAGGCCACCTTCCAGTACGCCATCCAGGAGGAGCGCGAGCAGGGCCGCACGGTGCTGCTGTCCAGCCACATCCTGGCCGAGGTCGAGGCGCTCTGCGACCGGGTGAGCATCATCCGCAACGGGCGCACCGTGGAGACCGGCACGCTGAGCGAGCTGCGGCACCTGACCCGCACCTCGATCAGCGCCGAGCTGGCCGGACCGCCGAACGGGCTGTCCAATTCGGACTCCATCCACGACCTCAAGATCGAGGGCAACAAGGTGCGCTTCGACGTCGAGACGCATGCGCTGGACGAGGTGCTGGCCCGGCTCACCCAGGTGGGCGTGCGCAGCCTGACCAGCCAGCCGCCGACCCTCGAAGAGCTCTTCCTCCGGCACTACACCACCGAAGCATCCAATGCGAAACAGCAGGTAGCGGCGAAATGACCAGCACTCTCGACCGTTCGGTACGGGCACACGCGGCGCCCAGCGGGTCCACTCACCCGCTGCTCGGCACCCGGCACCTGGTGCGGCTGGCGCTGCGCCGCGACCGGATCGTCATGCCGATCTGGGTCGTGGTGATCGGTGTGATCCCGGCCGGCACCATCGGCGCGTACGAAGGGCTGTACAAGACCCCGGCCGAACGCGCCTCACTGACGTCGACCATGGGCGCTAACCCGTCGCTGAGCCTGCTCTACGGCCCGGCGTTCGACCTGTCCACCGCGGGCGGGTTCACGGTCTGGCGGTACGGCGCGTTCCTGCCGCTGTTCCTGGCGCTCGCGTGCATCTTCACGATGACAAGGCACACCAGGGCGGAGGAGGACACCGGCCGGCAGGAGCTGCTCGCGTCCGGGGTGCTCGGCCGTTACGCCGCATTGACGGCGGCGGCGCTGTTCACCGGTACCGCCGCGCTGCTGTCCGGGCTGCTGGCCGCGGCGGCGATGGCCGGGGCCGGCGCACCGGCAGCGGGTTCGTTCGCCTTCGGGCTCGCCGTGACGCTGACCGGCTGGGTGTTCATCGGGGTGGCCGCGATCGCCGTGCAGTTCGCAGAGTACTCGCGCACCGCGAACGGCATCGCCACCACGGTGCTCGGCCTGACCTTCCTGCTGCGCGCGGTCGGCGACTCGGCCAAGGACGTGGGCTGGCTGTCCTGGCTGTCCCCGATCGGCTGGTCCAACCAGGTGCGGCCGTTCGCCGGTGAGCGCTGGTGGGTGCTGGTGCTGCCGCTGGTGGCCGCGCTGGTGCTCGGCGGGATCGGCTACGCGCTGCTGCCGCGCCGCGACCTCGGCATGGGCATCGTGGCGACCAGGCCGGGACCCGCCACCGCGGCGGCGGGCCTGCGTTCCCCGTTCGCGCTGGCCTGGCGGCTGCACCGCGGCTCGCTGTACGGCTGGCTGGCCGGGTTCGCGGTGATGGGCGCGCTGTTCGGTTCGCTGGCCGCCGGCATCGGCGACGTGATCGGCGACAGCGCGCAGGCAAAGGAGATGTTCGCCCGGCTCGGCGGGTCCGCCGCGATGGTGGACGCGTTCCTCGCCGCGATCGGCGGGATCTTCGCCATGATCGTGTCGATGTACGCGGTACAGGCGACCCTGCGGATGCGGTCGGAGGAGGTCGCGGTGCGGGTGGAACCGCTGCTCGCGACCAGCGTCGGCCGGCTGCGGTGGGCCGGCAGTCACCTGGTGTTCGCGGTATTCGGCAGCGCGCTGCTGCTGGCCGTGGCCGGTGCGATGGGCGGGCTGCTGCACGGCCTGCGGGTCAGTGACGTGAGCGGTCAGGTGCCCGCGGTGCTCGGCGCGACGCTGGCGCAGCTGCCCGCGGTGTGGGTGGTGGCCGGGGTGTCGGTGCTGATCTTCGGTTTCCTGCCGAAGGCGAGTACGGCCGCGTGGGCCGTGGCCGCGCTGTTCCTGCTGATCAGCCTGTTCGGCCCGGTCGCCAACCTGAGTCAGGCGGTGCTCGACGTGTCGCCGTTCTCGCACATCCCGAAACTGCCGAGCGCCCCGTTCACCGCGACTCCGCTGCTCTGGCTGCTCGCCGTCGCACTGGTCACCATGTCCGCCGGCCTCTTCGCCTTCCGCCGCCGCGACCTCGGCTGACCGGCTTATGCAGCGAAGGCCACCTTGCCTGCGTTCAACGCAGCGAAGGTGGCCTTCGCTGCATGTTGGGAGGGGCGACCCGCTCGCTTTTGTCCGTGAAGGGGCCCTTCACTACATGTGGGCCAGCCGGGAGATGAGCCGGGCCGAGTCTGTCTCACTCAGCGCAACAGAGACCAGGTGCATCAAAGTCTCCAGGTAGGGCGCGATCTGTCGGGCTTCGTCGATGAACACGCTGGACCGCAACAGTTCGGCCATCACCACCGGCTGCGCGTCTGGAAACTCCAGAACCGTGAAAGGCCCTCGCTGCCCACCGTGTGGCCCGACCTGGGTTGGCACCACCCGTACCAGCACGTTGGGCCGGGTGGCAGTCTGCTTGATCCAGGCCAGTTGCCGCGCCATCAGGGCTGAGTCTCCGACCGGCGTGTGCAAGGCGGACTCACCGAGGAAAGCCACATATTTCACTCCACTGTTCAGAATCTGCTGGCGACGAAATCTCGCCGCCAGCCGGAGGTCAGTACCGGCCGGGTCTGCACCGGTACCCAGCAGAAATGCCCTGGCATACTCCATGGTCTGCAACAACCCGGGGACCATCAGCGGCTCCCAGTTGCTGAGTCTGCTGGCCTCGGATTCGTAGTCAGCCAGCACCGACGTTTCCTTGGGCAGCCCTTCAAGGTCCTGCTGGCCCTGCCCCCACCAACCAGGCTCGTCAAGGGTGCGGACCACCCTCAGGATCTCTTCCCGTACCTGCGCGCGAATCCGGTACACCCCAAGCAAATGCGCGGCTTCCTCGGGATTTATGGTGCGCTCGCCGTTCTCGACCCTGGACAGCTTCGACTTGTCCCACTCCACCAACACGGCCGCTTCGCGCAGGAGCAGGCCAACGCTCTCCCGGCATCCCCGCAACTGCGCACCAACACTTTTCATCTTGGCGCTGAGCGGTTTTCTGGGCACGAGAACCTCCGCTGTCTCGTCGCTGCAACTCAGTTGTCCCCAAACTACGAATGCTTACGCTGGGATCAACGACGACACACCAGGAGTAGCGATGTTGCGCTGGCAGCAAGCGGGTGGCAGGCGGCATGCTCTGGACGGGCTGGTGCCGGGGCCCGGCGGGGAGTTCCGGGCGTTGTGCGGTGCGGAAGTCACCGTGCGCGCTTCGGATCTGCACGCACTCGGCGGGCTATGGTTCGACCCGACCTGCTGGGACTGCGACCGGATCTGGCGCGAGAGCCTGGCGGGCAGCCCGCGATGAACGAGCGCGACATCCGCCTTCTCGACCGCGTACGCGAACTGCACCGCTATCTGACCCAGCGCACCGTCGCACTGGTGCACTGCCAGTCGGACCCGGACCTGTTCGCCGAAGGAATGCGCGACCTCGGCCAGGATCTCCACGATGCCGGAACCGCGCTACTGGACCGCGTGCACGAGCTGGACGCCGGTCAGCGCTCGGTGACCGTGCCATCAGCGGCGACCCGAATGCCAGCCTGCGGCCCGCCCGCACCGCAGTCCGGCCCGTTCGGATAAGCCAGTTCCGGGGTCACTTCGAGGGTCTGCTCGATGGACGGAGCGAGGTCGGTGCGCACCAGCGTCACGGTGACCTTGACCGGCGCGGCAGGCAGGTCGTCCACCGTCGCGAAGCCGTGCGCGACCGGGATGGTGTGGCAAGTTTCCGCCCAGCACACGGTCATCGTCGCGCCGGCCACCTCCGCTTCGAGTGGCTGCTCGATGTCCAGTGAGATCCCGACCGGCGTCCCGATCATCGTGCAGGCGACCTCACCGCCGCCACAGGAAACCGTGACCGCCGCCGCCAGCACGCCAACCCCCGCGAGTATTCGCATACCCCACAGACGGTGACACCTCTGCTTCCGGTTGCATCCCCAGCGATTTTCCGCCATGGGACACAAGATTTTCCAGTTGTCAAATATGCGCTCTGATGGCAAGAGGTACATTTTGTCAAATCCGATCGCGCTTCCGCGGAATTGGCATTACGGCGATCCGTCGCGTACTCTCGGAAACGGCCATTGATCGGCCCCATTCACGTCGACTCCGTCATGCCGTCCACCTTGCCCGGAAGGGGATTCCATGCCCGCTGCGCCGGTTCAGGGTCCTCGGCGGGACGACAACGAGCTGCCGGTGGTCGGCAACGCAGCCTCCGGCGGCAGCAGGGTCGGCGGGTGGCGCGGGTCCTGCGGGGCGAACTCGGTCCGCGTCACCACCTGTGTCTCGACGACGGTAACCGGGGCGGGCGGCGGCGCGGTCACGGTGACCGTGGGCGGCGGCGGGGCGCTCGAGGTCGGGGCCGGGGTGGATTGGACCAGCACCGCACCGGCCGGTTCCATCGACCGGTCGAACCGGCCGGCGAGCAGCAAGGCGGACAGCAGTAGCCCGGCGCCGAACCCGGCGAGCACGCCAAGGGCGAGCGAAGCGAAGCGTGGCTGTTCTTCGAACACGTCCGCACCTCCTCGGCGCAACTACAACCAGTTACCTCTGTCCTGAATCTGTTCCGGGTGTATGCAGCTAGACGAGATATCAGAGTACTCGCGTTGATCACGACGCGCGTTACGGAAAGTGGCGGCAGTTGAGCAGAGCGATCTTCCTGGCCGGGGAGCACCGGCCATCCGACGGGCGGTTCGAGGTACCCACGGACCGGCCACTGCCGATCACCGACGCGCTGGCCGCGCTCTCGGACCCGTCCACTGAGGACGGACCGCTGGCCGACTGGCTCGCCCCCGCGAAACTGGCCCTTGACCAGGTCGCGGAGGGCAAGCTCCTGCCCGCGCTGCGGGATCTCGGGGACGGCGTCGCCCTCGCGCACTGGCGGCTGGCTGACTGGGATCCGGCCAGGTTCCCCGCCTTGCCGGCGGAGGAGGTCGCGGCTTTCGGGGAGGCGGTCGCCGATCTGTGCGGACGTGTGGAGCAGCTTTACGGAGACCGCTACCTCGAAGCACTCACCGGGCCGGACGGGCGTGTCGAAACCTCCGGCGCGCGCCTGGTGCTGGAGCTGCGGACACCAGGAGAACACCAGGACTGGCAGCTGGACTTCGCGGTGCGGCTCGGCAAGACCGTGCCCGCCGAGCGCGCCTGGCAGGGCCAGGAGCAGCAGACACTGGTGCGCGGGCTGGCCGAGGCGGCCAGGCTGTTCCCGCCGATCGACCGGAGCCTGTCCGAGCAGCGGCCAACCGGCGTCCGGCTCGACGTCACCGAAGCGGCCGACCTGCTCGCCGGAGGAGCCGCCGCGCTCACCGGCGCGGGCATCGACGTGCGGCTGCCGTCCGAGCTGACCGAGCACCGGCTGCGCGCCAGGGCGCGGGTGACCGACCTGACGGCCGTGCGCTGGGAGGCAGCGATCGGCGAGGAGACGCTGAGCACGGCGGAACTGAAAGAACTCGCCGGGCAGCAGGCCCGGCTGGTCCGCTGGCGCGACCGCTGGGTGTGGGCCGATGGCGCCGGGCGGCTGGCCGGGCTGCTGGACCGGGCCGACGACCTGCCGGCCGCGGAAGCGCTGTCGCTCGCACTGGCCGGTACCCGCGACACCACCGAGTTCGGCGCGGTCGAGGTGGTGGCGGAAGGCGCCGTCGAGGACCTGGTGCGCCGGTTGCAGGCGGCGGACGCACAGGAACCACGGCTCGACGGCGTCGACGCCCGGCTGCGGGACTACCAGCGGCGCGGCGCGGCCTGGCTGCAGTCCATGGCGGAGCTGGGGTTCGGCACGCTGCTCGCGGACGACATGGGCCTCGGCAAGACCCTGCAGGCCATCGCGCTGCTCGCGGACCGGCCTGGGCCGCACCTGGTGGTCTGCCCGACCTCGGTGCTGGGCAACTGGGCCCGCGAGCTGAACCGGTTCGCGCCGGGACTGGAGGTGCGCACGCACCACGGTGCCATGCGGCCGTCCACAGTGGACGACCTGGCGCCGGGGACGGTGCTGCTGACCAGCTATCCTCTGCTCCGCATCGACGCCGAGCTGCTCGATCAGGTCGGCTGGGACGTGGTCGTGCTGGACGAGGCGCAGCAGATCAAGAACCCGGACTCCCAGGCCGCCCGCGCGGCACGGGGCCTGCGGGCCGAGGCCAGGCTGGCGCTCACCGGCACCCCGGTGGAGAACCGGCTGTCCGAGCTGTGGTCGATCATGCGGTTCTGCAACCCCGGACTGCTCGGCTCCCAGCGGCGGTTCCGCGAGCGCTTCGTTCAACCGATCGAGCGACAGCGCGACCCGGCCGCGGCCCGGCAGCTGCGTGCGATCACCGCGCCGTTCCTGCTGCGCAGGCTGAAGTCCGAGGTGGCCTCCGACCTGCCGGCGAAACAGGAGGCGGTGGTGTCCTGCACGCTCACCGACGAGCAGGCCGCGCTGTACCGGACGACCGTGCGCCGGATGCTGTCCGGCGACCTCGGCACCGGGATCCAGCGGCGCGGCCGGGTGCTGCGGCTGCTCACCGCGCTCAAGCAGATCTGCAACCATCCCGCGCAGTACCTCGGGGATTTCGGCGACGGCGGCGAGCTGGCCGGGCGCTCCGGGAAACTGGCCAGGACCACCGAAATGCTGGCCGAGGTGGTCGACGAGGGCGAGCGGGCGCTGCTGTTCACCCAGTACCGGGTGATGGGCGAGCTGCTGGCCACCCATCTCGCCGCCGAGCTGGAGCTGGCCGAGGTGCCGTTCCTGCACGGCGGGCTGAGCACGTCGCGGCGGGACGGCCTGGTGCGGGCGTTCCAGCAGGACGAGCGGGCTTCGCCGCTGCTGATCGTCAGCCTCAAGGCGGGCGGGGTCGGGCTGAACCTGACCAGGGCGACCCATGTCTTGCACTACGACCGGTGGTGGAACCCGGCGGTGGAGGACCAGGCCACCGACCGGGCGCACCGGATCGGCCAGACCCGCACGGTCTTCGTGCACAAGCTGGTCACCGGCGGCACGTTGGAGGAGCGGATCGCGGACCTGCTGGAGTCCAAGCGCGGGCTGGCAGACGCCGTGATCGGCTCCGGCGAGGACTGGCTGACCGAACTGGCCGACGAGGACCTGCGTGCGCTGGTCGAGCTGACGGAGGTGGACCGGTGAGCACTGCGAAGGAATTCGGCACGACCTGGTGGGGGCACCGCTGGACCCGCGCCCTGGAGTCCCTGCACACCCGCTATCCGAATCCCCGGCTCCCCCATGGCCGCACGCTGGCCAGGAAGGGCGCGGTGGAGCAGCTCGACGTGTCGCCGGGCGAGATCACTGCTCTCGTCGCAGAGCACCGCGTCGTGTTGCGACTGCCGATCTACGACGAGAGCGGCTGGGCGGTGGTGAGCCGCGCGCTGGCCGGGCAGGTCCGGCACGCCGCGGCCCTGCTGGCGGGCCGGCTGCCCGAAGATGTGGACGAGACGTTGAGCGCCACGGGCTACTCGCTGTTCCCCGGACGGGGCGAGCTGACCGCGACCTGCACCTGCCGCGGCAGGCACGAGCCCTGCGCGCACGCTGCCGCACTGCACTACGCGCTGGCGGACGCCTTCGACGAGGACCCGTTCCTCCTGACCACCCTGCGCGGCCAAGACAAGAAAGCACTGCTCGCAAACGTGAGCAGTGCTCTCGCCGGAGCGGCCCCCACCGCCCCAGCCCTTACGCCCGCCCCACTCGATATCGACCCCACCGCCCTGCACACCGCGATCCGCAACGCCGCCGCCCACGCCCGCCACCTCCGCCACTCCCTCTGACGCCTCTCCTACCTCCACCCGGCGACCAGGCCCAACGTGACGTTTGGCCAATAGAACACACCAAACGTCACATTGGGCTCGTACGGCGGCGGGTGAAAAGGCGGTCGGTGAAAAGGTGGGTAGGCGACCGGGCAATGGGCCGAAAGGGGGCAGTTTCGGGGTCCTGGCGGTGGTGGTGCGGATAGCTGTGCACGATGTCGTGGTGGACCAGTCACACAACGAGATCGCCGGTGGCACGGTCGCGGGGCCGGTGCTTCAGGCTCGCGACGTCGGTTCCGTGCACCTGTCCCCGCCGGTACCGGTGTCGGTGGCCGGGCTGCCCGCCGAGGAGGAGTTCACCGGCCGTGCCGAGGATCTCGCCACCCTCGCCGACATCCTCGCACCGGACGGCGAAACGGCAGTCTGCACGATCGCCGGACTGGCCGGAGTCGGCAAAACGGCGCTGACGGTGCGAGCCGCGCGCCTCGCGGTGGCGGAGGGCTGGTTTCCCGGTGGAGTGCTGTTCGTGGACCTGTACGGCTACGACCCGGACCGGCGGCTCGACGCCAACGCCGCGCTGGCCGCGCTGCTGCGGGCGCTCGGGGTGGCGGGCGAGTTCATCCCCGGCAGCCAGGGCGAGCGCGAAACCCTCTACCGCTCGGAGCTTTCCAGGCTGGCCGCGCAAGGCAAACGCGTGCTGGTGCTGGCCGACAACGCCGCCGCGATCGAGGAGGTGCAACCGCTGCGGCCGGGCAGCGAGGCGCATCGCATGCTGGTGACCAGCAGGCACACCCTGCCTGTGCGCGGTGCCCGGCGGGTCGAGGTGGACGTGCTGCCCCCGGCCGACGCGACCGCTGTGCTGGCCGCCGCCCTGCGCGCGGCCGACCCCGCCGACTCCAGGGTCGACGACGAGCCGACGGCGGCCGCGGAACTGGTGCGGCTGTGCGGCCATCTGCCGCTGGCCGTGTGGATCACCGCGGAGCTGCTGGCGGACAAGCCGGAGCAGCGGGTGTCCGAGCTGGTCGAGATCTTCACCGCGGCGAGTGACCGGCTGGGCGAGCTGGCCTACGGCGACTCGATCGCGGTCCGGGTGGCCTTCGACGTGTCCTACCGGTATCTGCCCGCCGAGCAGGCGCGGGTGTTCCGGCTGCTGGCGCTCAACCCCGGCCCACATTTCGGTTACGGCGCCGCCGCCGCGCTGACCGGCACCTCCGAGGAGGTCGCGCGCCGGGCGCTGGACGGGCTGTGCCGCGCGCACCTGATCCAGTCCGCCACCGTCAAGGACCACTGCCGGTTCCACGATCTGCTGCGCCTCTACGCGGCCGAACGCTGCCGGGAGGAACAACCCGGCGACGAGCAAGAAGCGGCCGTTCGGCGGCTGCTGGAGTACTTCCTGGCCAAGGCCCGCGCCTCGGAAACCCACCTGGACCCGACCGCGCCGCCGGAGAACCGGTCACCGGAGCTCGAAGACCGGGCGGCCGCGGTGGACTGGCTGGCCGCCGAGCAGCCGAACCTGGTGGCAGCGGTGCGGCTGGCGACCGAGTACGGGTTCGACACCTTCGCCAGGGACATTCCGCTCGCGCTCTTCTTCTTTCTCGAGCTGCGCAAGCAATTCGCGGACTGGGTCGAGACCCAGGAGCTCGCGCTGGCCGCGGCCCGACGGCTCGGTGACCGGCACGGTGAAGGCGTGGCGCTGAACTACCTCGGCGGAGCCCGCCGGCAGGCACGGCAGACCAAGCAGGCCATCGACTGCTACCGGCAGGCGCTGGTCCTGCTACGGGAGAGCGGCGATCGGTTCCGTGAAGCGATGGCGCTGAACAGCCTCGGCGCCGCGCACCGCTGGGACATGAACCTGGACAAATCTCTGGAGTGCCTCGAACAGGCCAGGACGATCTTCGTCGAGCTGGGTGAGCGGTACGGCGAGGGCATGACGCTCAACGGCATGGGCGCCACCTACCGCCGACAGTCCAAAAGGGACCTTGCGCTGGACAGCTATCGGCGGTCGCTGCGGATCTGCCGCTCGATCGGGGATCTTCGCGGTGAGGGCGTGACACTGAACGGGATGGGTACGATCTATCGGCAGCTGCGCCGCCTGGACGAGTCACTGGACTGTCTACGGCAGGCCCGCACCATTTTCGTCGAGCTCGGCGACCGGTACGGCGAAGCCATGGCGCTCAACGGCATGGGTGATGGTCACCGTAAGGCGAAGCGGCCGGCCGAGGCCATCGCCGCCCACCGCCAGGCCGGCGACATCTTCCTGGAACTCGGCGCCCGGCACGACGAGGGCATGGCGCTCAACGGCATGGGCACCACCTACCTGATGCTGGACAAGGCGGAACTCTCCCTCGACTCGCACCGGCGGGCCCATGCGATCTTCCAGGAGCGGGACAACCCGTACGGCGTGGGCATGGCGATGCAGGGCATGGCGGAGGCGCACCGGCGGCTGCACCAGCCGGGCGACGCCCTGACCTGCTACCGGCGTGCGCGGACCGCCTACCAGAAGGCTCGCGCGCCGAAAGAGGTCACCAGGATCGACCGGCTGATCGGCGAGCTGAAGAGGTAGCCGGGCTTCTGGCAGGTTGGACGGGTGCCCGCCGAACGGTCCGCCACCCGCCGCGCGGGCCTGCTGCGGCACGGGGACTTCCGGCGGCTGTGGCTCGCCGACGTGCTCAGCCAGTTCGGCAACCGGATCAGCGTGCTGGCCGTCCCGCTGCTGGCGACCACCACCCTGCAGGCGTCCACCTTCCAGGTGTCCCTGCTCCGGACCCTGGAGACCGCCGCGTATCTGGCGCTCGGCCTGCAGGTGGGCGCCTGGTGCGATCGGCTGCGTTGCCGACCGGTGCTGATCGCCGCCGATCTCGGCCGGGCGGCGTTGCTCGCATCGGTCCCGGTCGCATGGGCGTTCGGCGCGCTCACCATCGGGCAGCTGCTCGTGGTCGTGCTGCTGACCGGGGTGCTCACGGTGTTCTTCGACGTCGCGCACCAGACCTACCTGCCGCGGCTGATCGACCGCGAGCGGCTGCTGGAAGGCAACGCGAAGCTGCAGACGAACCTGTCGGTCGCCGCGGTCACCGCACCCGGCCTGACCGGCTACCTGGTGCAGGTCTTCGGCGGCCCGATCGCAATCATGGGCAACGCGCTGGGTTTCCTGTGGTCGGCGGGCTGGCTCGGCCGGATCGGGGCGGACGAGCCGAAACCCATAAGTACCGCCCGGCCGCGACTGCGGCGCGAGATCGGCGAGGGGCTCCGGCTGGTGGCCGGGCATCCGGCGCTGCGCGCGATCTGCGCCACCGGGGCGACCGCGAGCCTGTTCCAGTCGGTGCAGACCTCGATCGTGGTGGTGTTCCTCAACCGCGAGGTTGGCCTGTCGCCCGGCTCGATCGGACTGCTCAGCACCACCACCCTGGTCGGCGCGCTGGCCGGGGCGCTGACCGCGCGACGGCTCGGCGAGCGGCTCGGCCAGGCGCGGGCGCTGCTGCTGGCCGCGGTGCTGTTCGGCTGCTGCTACCTGCTGTTCCCGTTCACCGGACCGGGCTGGCGGCTGGGGTTCTACGCGGTCGCCGGGTTCGGCGCCAGTCTCACCGTGATCGTGCTGAACGTGCTGTCGGTCAGCTTCCAGCAGACGGTCACCCCGGAACGGTTGCGCGGCAGGGTCAACGCGACCAGCCGGGTGCTGATGCTGGGCGCGATCCCGGTGGGCAGCCTGCTCGGCGGGCTGCTGGCCACCGCCGCCGGCTTCCACGCCGCGCTGTGGGTGGCCGCGGCCGGCAACTTCGCGTCGGCGGGGTGGCTGCTGTTCTCCCCGGTGCGCCGGATGCGCGATCTGCCGGAGGAATGCGAACCGGCCGAACGGGGTAGCCCCAGCTCATGAGCGCTCTTCTGGACCGTGTGCCCAAGCAGCTGTACATCGCCGGGAAGTGGCGCGACTCCGCCGACGGAAGCCGGTTCGAGGTGCGGGACCCCGGCACCGAGCAGGTACTCGGCGAGGTCGCCGACGGGCAGGCGTCCGACGCCGGGGCGGCGGTCGACGCGGCCGCCGGGGCCCAGGAGGAGTGGGCCGCGACCGCGCCACGGGAACGCGGGGAGATCCTGCGCCGGGCGTGGCAGCTGATGACCGACCGCGCGGACTCGCTCGCCGAGCTGATGACACTGGAGATGGGCAAGAGCCTGGCGGAGTCCCGCGCCGAGGTGACCTACGCCGCGGAGTTCTTCCGCTGGTTCTCCGAGGAGGCCGTGCGGATCGACGGCCGGTACACCCGCAGCCCGGCCGGTGGCGGCGGGCGCACCCTGGTCACCAGGCAGCCGGTCGGCCCCTGCCTGCTGATCACCCCGTGGAATTTCCCACTGGCCATGGGCACCCGCAAGATCGGGCCGGCGGTCGCGGCGGGCTGCACGATGATCGTCAAACCACCGCAGCTGACCCCGCTGTCCATGCTGAACCTGGCCGGGCTGCTGGCCGAGGCCGGGCTTCCGGACGGCGTGCTGAACGTGGTGCCCAGTACCTCGGCGAGCCGGGTGGTGGAACCGGTGCTCGGCGACCCGCGGGTGCGGAAGCTGTCCTTCACCGGATCCACCGAGGTGGGCCGGAAACTGGTCGGCCAGTGCGCGCGGCACCTGCAGAAGATGTCCATGGAGCTGGGCGGCAACGCGCCGTTCCTGGTGTTCGGCGACGCGGACCTGGAGGCCGCTGTGCGGGGCGCGGTGACCGCGAAGATGCGCAACAACGGCGAATCCTGCGTCGCGGCGAACCGGTTCCACGTGCACGAGTCGGTGGCCGCGGAGTTCACCAGGCGGCTGACCGAGCGGATGGCCGCGATGAAGACCGGGCACGGCACCGAGGACGGGGTGGAGGTCGGCCCGCTGGTCGACGGCGGGCAGCGGGACAAGGTGGTCAAGCTGGTCGAGGACGCCGTCAGCCGCGGAGCGATCGCCGAGGCGGGCGGGAAACCGTTGTCCGGTAAGGGTTTCTTCTATCCGCCGACGGTGCTTTCCGGGGTGCCGCCGGAGGCTAGGATTCTGCGGGAGGAGGTATTCGGGCCGGTCGCGCCGGTGACCACCTTCGCCGACGAGGACGAGGCCGTGCGACTGGCCAACGACACCGAGTTCGGACTGGTCGGCTACCTGTTCACCAGCGACCTCGATCGCGCGATCCGGGTCGGCGAACGGTTGCAGACCGGCATGGCCGGGATCAACACCGGGCTGGTTTCCAACGCGGCCGCCCCGTTCGGCGGCATCAAGGCCTCCGGCTTCGGCCGCGAAGGCGGCGCCGAAGGCATCGACGAATACCTGGAGGTCAAGTACCTGGCGCTGGCCGTCAACGCGCCCTAAGGGGTTTCTCAGTGAGCCGGTTCTACCGTGGCGCCATGCCGACCCTCGAGGTGCGGGATCTCGCCACCGCCGCGCATGTGGCGTGGAAGGCGGGCCAGGGCGAGCTGGCGCGGGAGCTGATCGCGCAGGCGGTCCTGGCCGGCGACGAGCGGGCCGCGCGGCCGGCGCTGACCCGGCTGCGCGGGCTGGTCGAGCTCTACAGCGGGGACCAGGGCGCGGCCTGGGAGAACCTGCGGCTGGCGGCGGGCGCGCTCGGCGGAACCGAGCCGCGGCAGGCGGCCGGGCTGCTGTTCATGGCCGCGGACGCCGCCCACCACCGGGATCGGCCGGACGACGCGGCCGCCTGCCTGCGGCAGGTGCGCGAACTGGACTGCGGGCCGGAGTACCACCGGTTCGCCGGCTGGATGGCGGCGTCGATGGCCGACGAACTCGACGATCCGGCCGCCGAACCGTGGCACATCCTGGATTCCGGCCCACCGGAGCTGACCGAGCAGAGCGCGCATCGCTGGGTCCTGCCGCTGGCGATCAGCCGGTTCGGACCGTACCCGAGGACCGCCGCCGCGTTCGGCGTGACGGCCTGCGAACGCTTGCACGCCAACGGAATGCTCGCGATGCACGCGGTGGCGCTTGGCTGGCTGGCGGAGCTGGAGCTCCGGCTCGGGCGGTGGCGGGACGCGCGGGCGCACGCCGGTGAATCGCTGCGGTTCGCCACCGACACCGGGCAGCACGCCACCGCGACCGACGCGCGGGCCGTGCTGGCCCAGCTCGCCGCGCGCACCGGCGACCAGGCCGGCTGCCGCGAACACGCGGACCAGGCGTTGCGTGTCGCGGCGGTGTCGCACAACAAGCTGGCCGCGGCCCGCGCGAACTGGGCGCTCGGCGTGTCCCACCTGGCGCGCGGGGAGTACGCCGCCGCGGTGGAACGGCTGGCAAGGCCGGGGCACCGGCAGGTGGCCGGGCACGCGGTGGCCGACCTGGTCGAGGCGCTGGTGCGGGGCGGCGATCCGGGCACCGCGCGGGAGGTCACCGAGGACTTCCGGCGCACGATCACCCCGGCGAAACCACGGCTGGCGACCGCGCTGCTGCACCGCTGTCAGGCACTGCTGCCCGACGAACCAGCCGAACGGCACTTCCGGCTCTCACTGTCCACTTCGGACGCCGACCTGCGGCCGTTCGAGCAGGCCCGCACGGCTTTGCTCTACGGACAATGGCTCCGCCGGGAACGCCGGGTCAACGACGCCAAGGCCCAGCTGCTGGACGCACTCGAAGTGTTCGACGGCCTCGGTGCCACGGACTGGGCTGCGGCCGCCCTCGTCGAACTGCGGGCGACCGGCGCCAGGAGCTCGTCGTCCGCGGCGGCGAACCTGACCGCGCAGGAGCACCGGGTCGCCGCGCTGGCCGCGGCCGGGCTGTCCAACCGGGAGATCGGCGCGCGGCTGTTCCTCAGCCCGCGCACCGTCGGCTACCACCTCTACAAGATCTTCCCCAAGCTCGGCATCGCGACCCGCGCCCAACTCCGCGACCTCGCCCTGGACAAATAGCCGACTATTTGCCGGTTTGGGGGCGGAAGTGGGCGGAGATCGGGACGACCAGCGGGGTGCCGGAGACGGGATCTTCGAGGACCTTCGCGGACAGCCCGAAAACCTCGTCCAGCAACGGCTCGGTGAGCACCTCGGCCGGGCTGCCCTGCGCGACGATCCGGCCCTCCCGCATGGCGACCAGGGTGTCCGCGTAACGCGCCGCCAGGTTGAGGTCGTGCAGCACCATCACCACGGTCTTCATCCGCTCGGTGTGCAGCCGGTAGACCAGGTCCAGCACGTCGATCTGGTGCGCCAGGTCCAGGTAGGTGATCGGCTCGTCGAGCAGCAGCAGCCCGGTCTCCTGCGCGAGCGTCATGGAGATCCACGCGCGCTGCCGCTGACCGCCGGAAAGCTGGTCCACCGCCCGGTCGCCGAGCTCGGTCATTCCGGTCAGCCGCAACGCCCGCTCGATCGCCTCGTCGTCGGACACCGACCACTGCCGGTACCAGCTCTGGTGCGGGTGCCGCCCCCTGGACACCAGGTCCGTCACGGTCAGCCCCTCCGGCGCGAGCGGGGCCTGCGGCAGCAGCCCGATGAGCTTGGCCACCTCGCGGGTCGGCATCTTCTCGATCCGCTTGCCGTCCAGCAGCACCGCGCCTTCGCGCGGGCCGAGCAGCCTGCCCAGCGCGCGCAGCAGGGTCGACTTGCCGCAGCCGTTCGGGCCGATGATCGCGGTGACCGTGCCGTCCAGCACGTCCAGGTCGAGCCCGTCCACCACCAGCCGGTCGCCGTAGCCCAGCTTCAGGCCGTCCGCCCGTAGTCGCACGTCGTTCACGCCCGCTCCTTCCGGCGGCTGCGGACAAAGAGGAAGATCAGGTATGGCGCGCCGAGCACCGCGGTGAGCACCCCGACCGGCAGCCCGCCGGCGCCCGGCGCGAGCCGGACCGCGAAGTCCGCGCAAACCGTCAGCAGCGCGCCCAGCACCATGGACCCGACCAGCGGCGGCTGCGCGGTCCTGGCCAGTCGCAGCGCGATCTGCGGGGCGGCCAGCGCGACGAAGGTGATCGGCCCGGCACCGGCGGTGGCCACCGCGGCCAGCCCGGCGGCGAGCAGCAGCAGCGTCCCGCGCGCGGCGTCCACCCTGATGCCGAGGCCCCGCGCGGTCTCGTCGCCGAACTGCAGGCCGCCGATGGTCCGGCCGCAGACCAGGGTCAGCGGCACCAGCACGACCAGCGCCAGCAGGACAGGGCCGACCGACTCCCAGCCCACGTCGCTGAGGTTGCCGACGATCCAGGTGGTTGCCCTGGTCGCGTCGTCCACGTCGCCGACGGTGAGCAGCCAGTACACGACGTTGTAGCCGACCGCGGACAGGCCGATGCCGACCAGCACCATCCGGTAGCCGTCGATCCCGCGGCGCCAGGACAGCGCGTAGAGCAGCAGCCCGGCGATCAGCCCGCCGGCCAGCGCGGCCAGCGGCACCCCGATCGTGCTCAGCAGGCCGGAGACCTGACCGGCGTTGCCGCCGATGGTGATCATGGTGACCGCGCCGACCCCGGCACCCCAGGTGACGCCGAGGATGTCCGGGCTGGCCAGCGGGTTGCGGGCGATGGACTGGAAGATCGCGCCGGACAGGCCGAAGGCCGCGCCGACCAGGATGCCGGTCAGCGTGCGGGGCAGCCGGAGGTCGAAGATGATGCCGCGGGTGCGCCGGTCGCCACCGCCGAACAGGGCCTCCAGCACCTGCGGCACGTCGAGCTGCGCGCTGCCCTTGCCGATGTTCAGCGCGGCGACCAGCACCAGCAGCACCGCCGCGATGGCCGGTACCGCGAGCACCCTCGGCCGGAACGTCCAGGCGAACGGCCCCACCGTCCACACCCGGCGACCTGGCACCGAACTCTTCGTTTTCACAGGCGCGTTAACCCTTTCCGCCGCACCAGGAACACGAACACCGGCGCGCCGACGACCGCGAGCATGATGCCGACCTCCAGGTTGTCCCCGGACAGCACCCGGCCGAGCACGTCCGCGGACAGCAGCAGCAACGCGCCGAGCAGCGCCGAGCAGGGCACCAGCCAGCGGTAGTCCGGCCCGGTGATCGCCCTGGCCAGGTGCGGCACGATCAGGCCGAGGAACGCGATCGGCCCGCAGGCCGCGACCGCGGCGCCGGTGAGCAGGGTGATCGCGACGATGCCGAGCGCCCTGGTCCGGCGCACGTGCTGGCCGAGCGAGGTGGCCACGTCCTCGCCGAGGGACAGCGTGTTCAGCCCCGGCGTGTTGATCATCGCGAGCAGCAGCCCCACCAGCAGGAACGGCAGGATCTGGCCGGTCACCGAGTAATCGCGGCCGGCGATCGAGCCGACGTGCCAGAACCGGTAGGTCTCCATGCCCTGCTCGTTGGACAGCACGATGGCCGCGATGACGCCGTTGAGCAGCGCGCTGACCGCGGCACCGGCGAGCGCGAGGGTGACCGGGGTGGCGCCGCGGCCGCCGACCCCGCCGAGCGCGAACACCACCAGGCTGCCGAGCAGCGCGCCGGCGAAGGCGAACCAGATGAAGCCGTACAGGCTCTGCACCCCGAGCACGACCACGGACAGCACCACCGCGAAGGCCGCGCCCTGGCTGATGCCGAGCAGCCCGGGGTCGGCCAGCGGGTTGCGGGTGTGCCCCTGCATCATCGCCCCTGCGGCGCCGAGCGCCAGCCCGGCGAGCGCGCCGAGCAGGGTGCGGGGCAGCCGCAGCGAACGGATGATCAGGTGCTCCTCGGCGCCGGTCGGGCTGGTCAGCGCGTCCAAGACGACGCCGAGCGGAATGGCCCTGGTGCCCAGCGCGATGCTCGCGACGCAGACCACCAGCAGCGCCAGCACCAGCAAGCCGAGGGTGGCGGGCCGCCGGCCGCGACGCCGGGTCGCGGGACGCACACCGACGGTTGCGGTCAACGCTTCGCTCCTGTCGGCTCTATTACTCAGGCTTTAACTACGGCGCGCGCCATCCTAGGCTCCGTTAGGCAAGGCTAACCGCACAGTTGGGATAAATCGTGACCAGTCTGACCCGCCCCCGCCGATCGCGGATCGCCGGCCGATTCACCGCCCTGTCCGCCGCACTCTGCGTGACCGTCACCGGCTGCGCTGGCGGCGACGAGCAGGGCGCCGGCGGCGACCAGGCCGCGGCACCGGGCGGGTTCCCCCGCACGGTGCAGCACGCGATGGGTGAGACCACCATCGAGAAGCAGCCGCAGACGGTGGCCGCGCTGGACGCCAGCTACATCGGCGCGGCGCTCTCGCTGGAGACGAAGCTGGTGGCGTACACCAAATACCGGTCACAGGAAAACCTGCCCGACTACCTCGGCGACGACCGGAAGTACGGCGACGGCGCCAGGATGATCGGCGACCTGGAGAGCCCGGACATCGAGCAGCTCTACGACATCAAGCCCGATCTGATCGTGTCCGCCAAGATCCGGCACGAAAAGATCTACAACGAGCTCGGCAACGTGGCACCGACGGTGTTCAGCCAGACCACCGGCGCCACCTGGAAGGAGAACATCCGCATGCTCGCCAAGGCGCTCGGCAAGGAGCAGCTGGGCGAGCAGAAGATCGGCGCGTTCGAGCAGCGGGCGAAGCGGCTCGGCGACTCGATCCGGGCGAAGCTGGGCCGCAACCCGTCGATCACCCTGGCCAGGTTCACCGAGGGTGAGCCGACCGTGCGCCTGTACAGCAGCGCGTCCTTCCCCGGCATCGTGCTGGCCGACACCGGGCTCAAGCGGCCGGACGGGCAGCCGGACAAGCAGGACAAGATCAGCGTGGACATCAGCCAGGAGGACATCCCCAAGCTGGACGCCGACCAGATCTTCACCGCCACCTACTCCGACCCGAGCAAGGACGCGGTGAACCCGAAGGACCAGTTCAAGTCGAACCCGCTGTGGGGCACGCTCAAGGGCAAGATCAGCGAGGTGGACGATCTGACCTGGCTGACCTCGGTCAGCCTGCAGGGCGCGCACCACATCCTGGACGACCTGGCCACCCAGTTCGAGGTCGACCCCGCCCGCTAACCACGTCGTGAGTGAAAAACGTTGCTCCGGCAACGTTTTTCACTCACGAGGTCGGCCGGAGCCCGTCGGTGAGAATGCGGCCGAGGTGGCGTCCAGGGGCGGAGCCGCGTTCCATCGCCAGGTAGCCGGCCAGCAGCGCGCGCACGTCCGCGACCTCGATGTCCGCGCGGACCGCGCCGGCCCGCTGGGCTCTGGTCAACAGCTCGCCGAAGGCCGCGCGGAAATCGTTGTCCACGCCCTGCTCGGCCTTGAAGCCGAGGCCGGTGCTGGCCTCCAGCGCGTCGCAGAGCGCCTTGTTGAGGGTGGCCTGCTCGGCGACCACGGCGAAGAACTCGAAGAACGCCGGCCCAGGGTCGCCCTGCTCGGCGAGCTTGGCCCTGGCCTGCTGCGCGAGCTGCTCGATCCGCTCCAGCACGACCGCCTCGAACAGCGCTTCCTTGCTGGGGAAGTGCCGGTACACCGTGCCGGCGCCGACCCCGGCCCGGCGGGCGATCTCGTCCAGCGGCACTGTCGTACCGGACGCGGCGAAGGCGGCTTCGGCCGCGGCCAGCACCCTGGCGCGATTGCGCCGGGCGTCCGCGCGAAGGGCGGGTTTCTCGACCGAGTTCATCAGCGCAAGTCTAATGGCCCGCTTCCACCACCGGTCGCGTGAAGAGCTGTTCGGCAAGGTCGGTCACCAGTGGCCAGACGCCGGGTAGCAGCAGGATCGCGGCGATCGTGAAGGCGGGGAAGATGAGCAGGTTTTCCACCCGTTTGCCGGTGCGGAACCGCAGCCAGCGCGGTGGCCGCAGCTCGTACCAGGTTTCGCCGGCGATCGGGAGCGGGAACAGGAACGGGCAGCCGGACTCGGTCAGCGCGTCGCCGAGGCAGTGCACCAGGCAGCCGGCCCCGACCGCGATGCCCAGGTAGCCGGTGAGCTGTTCGAGTTCGACGTTGGCCGCGCCCACGGTGAAGGTCCACCAGATCACCGCACCGCCGGCCACCGGGAGCAGCCAGTCACCGAGGGCGTCCTCGGCGAGCAGTACCCCGATCAGCACCACCGCGGCCACCGCCCACCAGCCGCCCGCGTTGGTGGCGAAGGTGGTCAGCGCGCCGAGCCCGGCGGCGAACAGCACGGTGTGCGACAGGTGCCGGTGGGTGCCCTTGCCGCGTTCGTCGCGCGGACCCTTGGTCAGTGCGTACAGCCCGGCGGAGGCCTTGCGGAGCAGCCAGGAGATGCCGCCGGTGACCGGCCCGAGCAGCTTCGACGCTCGGGCGCCGGGGTGGTCGAGGTCGGGCAGCAGCGCGAATCCGGCGGTGGTCGCGGCGAAGGCGACCGCCTGGTGCACGGAACCGGCGCCCACCGCGGGCGCCAGCGCGAGTCCCGCGCACCAGCCGGTCAATGCGTGCGTACGCCCCATCATGGGTTGCTGATCCTCCTCGTCCGAGTGAACTCCCATCCTGGCAACATGATCGGCGCCGGGGGCGCGCGACAGGCCGGATTCAGTGCAGGGAAAGGGAAACATGACCGCGAGTGACGAGCTTTTCGAGTTCTGGAGCGAATGGCATCTGAGCACCCTGACCACCCTGCGGCCGGGCGGGTCGCCGCATGTGGTGCCGGTCGGGGTCACCGTCGACGAGGAGTTCGGCGTGGCGCGGGTGATCTGCTCGCGGGGCAGCGTCAAGGCGCGCAACGTGCGTGCCGCGGGTGAACCGGGCGCGCCGGTCGCGGTGAGCCAGGTAGATCGCGGCCGGTGGTCGACCCTGGAGGGCACCGCGGTGCTGCGCGAGGACGAGGAGTCCGTGCGGGACGCGGAGAACCGCTACGCCAAGCGGTACGGCCGTCAGCCCCGCCCGAACCCGGAACGCGTCGTGATCGAGATCTCGCTGCACCGCCGCCTCGGCATGAGCTGACCGCAACCGGTCGGGGTGACGTGGTGTTCTAGGGGTATGACCGACGACCAAGCGACAGAGGCTGCCCAGGCGGCACGGGCGGCACTGTGCGCGGGCCTGGCCGAGGACCTCGACCAGGGCTTTGCCGAGCTGGTGCGGGCCTACGAGCGGGTCGTCTATTCGGTCGCGCTGCGCGTGAGCGGACGTCCCGCCGAGGCCGAGGACCTGGCCGCGGAGGCTTTTCTGCGCGCCTACCGGGCGCTGCGCGGCTACCGGCGCGACCGGATCATGGCCCTGCAGCCGCGCTCCTGGCTGCTCACCATCCTGCTGAACACCTGGCGCAACACGGTCCGCACGGCGAGCAGGCGGCCGAGCCAGGTGCCGCTGGACGAACTGGCCGAGCCGGCGCAGCCCGGCCCCGGGGTCGAGGACCTGGCCGAGTCCATGGAGAGCCGCCGTGAGCTGGGCGCGCTGGTCGCCCAGCTGCCCGAAGCGCAGCGGATCGCGGTGGTGCTGCGCCATGTCGAAGGGCTGCCGACCAGCGAGGTCGCGGCCGTTCTACGGTGTCCGGAAGGCACCGCGAAATCCCATATTTCCCGCGGTTTGCGCCGGCTGCGCACGCTCTACGCGGCCGGAGAGCCGCTCTGCACCGGGAGGGAGCAGCGATGACCACCCCAGATCCGCTGTTCGACCAGCTCAGTGAACTTTCTTCCGCCGCACCGCCGAGGAGCCTGCTCGGGTTGGTGTTCGGCCAGTGGACGCTGGTCGACGGCCCGGCCGGCGAGCTGTACGTCGCGTTCACCGACCAGGGCATCAGCTACCTGCGCACCGCGGACTCGGTGCCGGACGAGGCCGGGTTCGCCGAGGCCTACCGCGAGCGGTTCGGCAAGCCGCTGCGCCACGCCGACCGGCCGCCGGCCGGGCTGCTGCGCGCGATCCGCGACGGCAACGCGCGGTCGCTGCGGTTCGATCTGCGCGGGCTCAGCGAATTCGAGCGGGACGTGCTCGCCGCCACCCGGCGCATCCCGACCGGCCAGACCCGCCCGTACGGCTGGATCGCCCGCGAGATCGGCAGGCCGGGCGCGGTGCGCGCGGTCGGCTCGGCGCTGGGCCGCAACCCGGTGCCGGTGCTCATTCCGTGCCACCGGGTGACCAGGTCCGACGGCACGCTCGGCGAGTACGTCTTCGGCGCGGCCACCAAGGAGCGGCTGCTGCGGGCCGAGCACACCAACCTGGACGAGGTGCACGCGCTGGCCGGGAAGAAGGTGCACTACCTCGGCAGCGCCACCACCGGCATCGTCTGCTTCCCGACCTGCCACAACGCACGGCGGATCAGCGAGCCGCACCGGCGCGGGTTCGGCAGCGTCAAGGCCGCCGAACGGGCCGGTTACCGGCCGTGCCGGGCCTGCCGCCCGGGGGTGCCCGCGTGAACGTCGAACTGGAAACCGTGCTGCGGCTGGCCCGCGCGCACCGGGCGGTGCTGGTCAACCTCGGCCACGGCCGGGACGGGGCGTCGTTGGCGCGGGCCGAACTGTTCGCCGAGGCATGGCTGAAGGCCGGCGGTGAGCTCGGCTCGGTGGTGTCCTGGCCCGCCGTCGCGGCCTCCTGGCTGCGGCCCGCGTGCCGGCTGGCCTCCGGTGCACCGGATGTCTGGGTGATCGCCGACGAGCCCGCCGGCTGGGCCGGTTTCGGCAGGCGGCTGGCCGCGGACGGCCGCTGGCGCGCGCGGCGGACGGTCTGCTTCGCCGGGCTCGGCGACCCCGTGCTGCCGAAGCTGGCCGGCCGTCCGGCGACCGAAGGACTGTCCGGCACCACGGCCACCGGCGAGCCGTGGACCTTCACCGACGCGCAACTGGAGCGGGCGTGGATGCGCTGATGCCGAGGCCGCGCGCGGAGGTCGCGCCCGGCGCGGTGCACCTGCCGGACTGGCTGGACGTCGACGGGCAGCGCGCGCTGGTGGACGCCTGCCGCGGCTGGTCCGGCGGGTTGCGCCAGGTGCGAATGCCCAGCGGCGCGGTGATGTCGGTGCGCCAGGTCTGCCTCGGCTGGCACTGGTACCCGTACCGGTACTCGCGGTACGTCGACGACGGCGACGGCTCACCGGTGCTGCCGTTCCCCGGCTGGCTGGTCGAGCTGGGCCGCCGGGCGGTGGCCGACGCCTACCGCACCCCGGACGTCGAGTACGAGCCGGACATCGCGCTGATCAACTACTACGACTCTGCCGCGCGGATGGGGCTGCACCAGGACAAGGACGAGCGGTCGCTGGAACCGGTGGTGTCGCTGAGCCTCGGCGACCCGTGCGTGTTCCGGTTCGGCAACACCGAGCACCGCGGCCGCCCGTGGACCGACGTGGAGCTGCGTTCCGGCGACCTGTTCGTCTTCGGCGGCCCGTCCAGGCTGGCCTACCACGGCGTGCCGAAGACCCTCCCGCGCCAGGACACCCCGGACATCGGCCTGCCCGCCGGACGGCTCAACCTGACGCTCCGTGTTTCGGGCCTTTCGACGTCGTGAGTGAAAAGTGTTGCTGGAGCAACACTTTTCACTCACGACCGTGGCGGGTCAGCGGGCGTTGTGGAAGATGACGCCGAGCACATGGCGTTGTCCACTGTGGACGGCGCTGACCCCGTGCCGCATCGCCACCCGGCGGAAACCGCGGGCACCCGGCACCGGCCGGTGCCGCACCGGGAACACCAGCCCCTGGCCGAGCCCCGGCCTGGCCACCATCGCGCGGGACTGCGCCCGCGGCCGCTGCTCCACGAACACGCTCTCCCCACCCGTGAAATCCTCGTCCGGCCGGTTGAGCATGATCGCCACCTGCAACGGGAAGGTCAGCTCCCCGTAAACGTCCTGGTGCAGGCAGTTGTACCCGCTCGGCCCGTACCGCAGCAGCAGCGGGGTCGGCCGGTGCTGCCCGGCCGCGGCGCACTCGGCGACCAGCTCCGCCAGCTTGTCCGGAAACCGCCGCTCGCTGAGCATCGTGGCCCAGCGGTTCGCGATCGCGGCCAACGGCGGATACAGCCGTTCCCGCAGTTTCGCCACGATCGGCACCAGCGGATCGGCGAAGTAGCGGTAGCTGCCCTCCCCGTAGGCGTGCCGGGCCATCACCACCGTGCTGCGGAACACCTCGTCCGCCTCGAACAGCTCGATGACCTCGGCGCACTCCTGCGCGGAGAGCAACGGCGGGGTCAGCGTGAAGCCGGATCGGTCCAGTTCCCCGCCCAGTGCGGGCCAGTCGAGCGTGCTCAGCAGATCGTTCATACCCGGGGAACACCGGACGGCGGCCGTCGGTTGCAGGCGCGGCTCACTGCCGGGATTCGTAGAGCGCGTCGACCACGTCCGCGTACCGCTCCCGCACCACACCGCGCCGGATCTTCAGCGTCGGCGTGAGCTCGCCGCTGTCCACGGTGAACTCGCCGGGCAGGATGGTGAAGTCCCGGATCCGTTCCGGCGGCGCGTAGTTCTCGTTCGCCGCGTCGACCACCCCGGCGACCAGCTCGCGCATCGCCGGATGCGCCGCCACCGCGCCGGTCACGCCGTGCTCGGCCGCCCAGGCGGCGGCCTCCTCCGGGTCCAGGGTGATCAGCGCGACCGGGTAGGGACGGCGGTCGCCGAGCATCACCGCCTGCGAGATCCAGCGCGACTGGCGCAGGTCGTTCTCCAGGTTCGCCGGGGTCAGGTTCTTGCCACCGGCGGTGATGATGATGTCCTTCTTCCGCCCGGTGAGGTACAGGTAGCCGTCCTCGTCCAGCCTGCCGAGATCGCCGGTGTGCAGCCAACCGTCCACAATGGTCTCCGCGGTGGCGGCCGGGTTGTGGTGGTAGCCGGTGAACACGTTCTCGCCGCGCGCGAGCACCTCACCGTCCTCGGCGATGCCGATCTCCACCCCGGGCAGCGCACGCCCCACGCTGCCGAACCGGACCGCGCCGGGCACGTTCGCCGAGATCAGCGCGGTGGACTCGGTCATCCCGTACGCCTCGTAGATCGGGACTCCGCAGCCGTGGAAGAACTCCAGGATCTCCGGCGCGATCGGCGCCGCGCCGGTGAGCGCCTCGCGCACCCGGCCGCCGAGCGCGGACCGCACCAGCTCCCGCGCCTGCTCGGCGTCGATCCCGGCCCCGGCGGCACGCACCATGCCGTACGCCTTCTCGAACAGCCGGGGCACCGAGGGCAGGTGGGTCGGCCGGACCTCCGCCAGTTCGGTCACCACCTGCCGGATGTCGCCCCCGAAGTAGACCAGGGTGGCGCCGCGCTCGAAGGCGGTCAGCTGCACCATCCTGGCGAACAGGTGCGCCAGCGGCAGGTACACGTAGATCGTGTCGCCCTCGCCGAGCGAGGTGACCTGCTCGATCGCGTCCAGCGACGTACGCCAGTTCCGGTGCGACAGCACGCATCCCTTGGGCGGGCCGGTGGTGCCCGAGGTGTAGACGATGGTGTTCGGCGCGGCCGGATCTACGTCCACTGTGGACACTTCTGGCTCGGCGACGATCAGGTCGTCCAGGGTGCGCACTCCCTCCCGCGCCACCGGATCGATCACCACCACGGTGGCGAGCTCCGGCAGCTCGCCCTGAACCTCGGCCACCCGGTCCAGGTGCGCCGCCTGCTCGCAGATCACCATGCTCGCCCCGGAATCCGCCAGCACCCAGGCGCATTCGGCGGCCGAGTTGGTCGGGTAGACCGGCACGCAAACCGCGCCGGCCGCGGCGATGGCCAGGTCGCAGACCGTCCACTCGGGACGCGTCTCGGCCAGCAGCGCCACCCGGTCGCCCGGCTCGACGCCGGCCGCGACCAGCCCGCCGGCCACCGCCCGCACCCTGGCCGCCAGTTCGGCGTAGGACTGCTCCACCCACTGCCCGTCGTGGCGGTACCTGATCGCCGGCCGCCGCCCGTACCGGCGCTCCGCCCAGTCGGCCAGTTCGGCGATGGTGGCAGGCCGGGTGTCGCTCGTTGCCATTTCTCATCTCCTCGACAAGATATTTGGTCAGTCATCTTGTCAGAATCAGAACGGCCGGGCTACTGTGCGGTAGGTCACGCACAGAAAGGCGGCAAAGATGCCCCTGACGCCTCCCGGACTTCGCAGAATCGCGACCTTGCTACTGGCCGGAGCCGCGGCCTTTGGCCTGGCGACCGCCCCGGCCACCGCCGCCGAAGGCCCGCCGCTGGAGACACCGAAATCCCAGCTCGAAGCCGCCCTGCACTGCGATGCGGCGATTGACAACGCGACCACGAACCCGGTGCTCTTCGTACCGGGCACCACCGCCGAGGGCGGCGAGAACTTCGCCTGGAACTACGTGACCGTGCTACGCGAAAAGGGTGTACCGGCCTGCTGGGTGAACTATCCCTATCGCGGCTGGCGCGATATGCAGACCTCATCGGAATACATCGTGCACGCGATCCGCACTATGGCCGAACGCAGCGGGCACAAGGTGTCCACCATCGGGCACAGCCAGGGCGGTCTGCACCCGGCGTGGGTGGCGCGGTTCTGGCCGGACATCGCAGGCAAGCTGGATGACGCGATCAGCCTCGGCACCCCGTTCCAGGGCTCGGTGGTGGCCAGCCTGTACTGCGGCGCGCTGAACGTGTTCCCCACCGGCTGCCAGGAGTCGTTCTGGCAGTTCACCCAGGGCTCGAAGTGGTCGCGGGCGCTGAACGCGGCACCGATGCCGGACGAGGTCTCGTTCACTTCGATCTACACCCCGACCGACGAGGCCGCCGCCCCTGGCAAGGAAGCCAGCGCGCTGGCCGGCGCCGCGCACATCGGCACCAACGACGTCTGTCCCGGCCGGGTCGGCGAGCACCTTTCGCTGGTGGTGGACGCCGTCGTGTTCGCACTGGCCGAAGACGCGCTCACGCACGACGGCCCGGCCGACCCGGCGCGAATCGACAAGTCGGTGTGCGGCCAGGTATTCATGCCGCTGGACTGGCCCGGTTTCGCCAAGGCACTGCCGGACCTGCTCGCTCTCCCCATCAAGGCCTGGCTGCAAAGCCCCCCGTGGACCTGGGTCCGCGAAGAGCCACCCCTTCGCTCCTACGCCCACTCCTGATTGTCCGTGAAGGCCACCTTGCCTACGTTGAAGGTAGGCAAGGTGGCCTTCACGACATGTAGCAGCGTGAGTAGCAGGCGTTCGGGTGGTCAGCAGAGCAGCCATTCCGGCCAGAGGGTGCACGGCGGTTCGGTGGTCGTGCTCGGCGGCGGGGTGCTGGGCGGCGGCGTGGTCCGGGGCGGCGTGGACGGCGGCCGCGCGCTGGTCACCGGCGGCGGGTCGCTCCGCCCGGACGGGGTGCCGGCGGATACCGAGGTGGTGGGCGCGGTGGTTTCGGACTCCGACTCCGCGGGGGTGCTGGTCGGGGTGGCCGAGGTGCCGCCGCCGACCCCGGTGTCCCCTGGCGCGCCGGGAACCTCGGTGGCGTCCGGGTTGGTCCCGCCTCGCGGCAGGTGCACCACGCCGGTGTCCTCGGTCTCCCGCACCGCCCGGTAGTCGTCGCCGGACTCACCGGGCAACGCCAGCAACGCGGCCAGTCCACAACCGAGCACTACCGCCGCCATCACGGCCATGACCCGCATCCTGGACCGCGGCGCGGGTGGTACGTGCTCGTCCCAGCCTTCCCGTTCGAGCAGGTGGGCCACCGAAACCTCGTCGTTCACCGGTAACCCTTTCGAACGCGGACCATCGCGGATCGCTCTTTTTACCGCATGCCGGGAGATTCCGGGTCCGGATTGCGAAATAACACCGGACCGCAAGGAATTTCACTGCCGGGAAAGGTACCACCGCGACGGTCCGCGTTCGTCCGGTTACTCGGCAGCGGTCAGCTCGATCAGTCCCCTGGGGTCCCATGGGAAAGGCCCGGTTGGGAAAGTGAACCGCAGCAGCCGATGTGGCGGCTCGACGTCGAAATGCAGGGTGAACGGCGGCAGCAGCCCGCCGATCACCCGGTCGAGCAACCCGTTGATCTGCGCGAAACTCGGCCGGGCGCGCACCCGCCACGCCTCCATCGAGCCGATCGGCAGCCGGACCCGCTCCCGCCGCTCCACCTTGAGGTCCACCTGCCAGAACACCGAGAACGCCAGCCACAGGTTCACCTGGCGCCGCGCGCCACGGCTGAAGTCCAGTCCCCGCAACGCGATCGACGCGCCGAGCAGCGGGGTGACGTCGGCGGGGAAGGACTTCACCGCGCCGCCGAACTGCAAGTGCTTGGTGTCGCGGAAATACGCCTCCTCCCTGGTCACCAGCTCGCCATCGTGGCGGGACTCCGCGCGGTAACTCTCCGCGAGCACCATCCCGTTCTTCCTGGCGAAAGCCTGCTCGACCACCAGTTCCAGCTCACCCAGCCGCGCCTCGATCAGCTGCCGGTAGCGGGTGTCGCCTTCCAGTTCGACGGAGACCACCACGTCGTAGTTCTCGTCGGCACCGAGCGAAGCGCGGTAGGCGGCCTTCTCCCCGGCCGGGATCATCGGGTCGCGAAAGGGCTGGTTCATGCGCGTGTCCTATTCGGTCTCGGATTCGAGCAGCACGCGCTTGAGCACCTTGCCGGTCGCGTTGCGGGGAAGTTCGGCCAGAAAACGGATCTCGCGCGGGGTCTTGTACCCGGCCAGGTTCTGCTTCACGTATTCCTTCAGCTCATCTTCGGTGGCCTCTCCGGAGAGCACCACGAAAGCGCGCAGCCGCTGGCCGAACTCCTCGTCAGGCACCCCTGCGGCGGCCGCCTCGCCGACTGACGGGTGGCGCGCCAGCAGATCCTCCACCTCGGCCGGGAACACGTTCTCGCCACCGGAGACGATCATCTCGTCGTCTCGGCCACGGACGAACAGCCGCCCCGACTCGTCGAACCGGCCGACGTCGCCGGTGCTCATCAGCCCGCGCACGACTTCCTTGCCACCGCCGCCGGTGTAGCCGTCGAACAGGCCGCCGTTGGCCACGAAGATGCGGCCGGTCTCGCCGTCCGGCACCGGCTCGCCGTGTTCGTCGAGCAGCCGGACCTCGGTGCCGCGCGCCGGGTGGCCCGCGGTGCCCGGCGCGGCGCGCAGGTCCGCCGGGGTGGCCACCGAGACCAGCGCGACCTCGGTGGAGCCGTAGATGTTGTAGAGGTTGTCACCGAAAGCGTCCATCCACTCCGCGGCCAGGTCCCCGGTTAGCGCCGAACCCGCGGCGGCCACCGCGCGCAGAGCCGACAGGTCGTGACCAGTTTTGGTCTCCCCTGGCAGGTCCAGGATGCGCCGCAGCATCACCGGCACCGGCACGAAGGTCGCGCACCGCTTGGCCTCGATTTCCGCCAGCGCCCGCGCTGGGTCGAACCGGCGGTGCAGCACCTGCGTGGTGCCCAGGTGCAGGCCGAGCAGCAGGAAGCTCAACCCCCAGGTGTGGAACAACGGCGCGGCCAGCAGCTGGGCCCGGCGGCGGGGCAGCGGGATCCGGTCGACCAGGCCGGCAACCGGGTCCAGCGACCGCGGATCGGGCCTTGCCACGCCCTTCGGGCTACCGGTGGTGCCCGAGGTCAGGATGATCACCTGCCCGGTCCGCGCCGGTTTCGCCGGCTCGGCGGGGTCCCCCGCCTCGATCAGCCCGTCCAGGGTCGGGGCCGAAACGGGGTTCTCGTGCCAGGCCAGATAACGCCGCTGGGCCGGTACGTCCGCGAACTCCTCGTCGCAGATCACCGCCGTCGCCCGCTCACGGTCCAAAGTAGACGCTAGCTGCGGTGCGGCGAAGGCGGTGTTCATCAGCAGCACGTCCGCGCCCAGCTTGGCCCCGGCCAGCAGCCCGTCCACGAAACCGCGGTGGTTGCGGCAGATCAGCGCGATCCGGTCGCCGGGCCCGAGGCCGTCCGCGGCCAACGCGCGGGCCAGCGCGTTCGACCGCCGGTGCAGCTCGGTGAAGGAGAGTGCACCCCGTTCGTCGACCAGCGCGGTCCGGTGGCCGTGCTCGATCGCGGCCATCGCGGCCAGTGTCGCCGGGCCGCGTCCCCAGCGCAGCGCCGCACCGCCGAGCCTGACCGCGGTGTCCGGGCGGATCGGCCGCAGGAAACCGGTGCGCACCAGGACGCCGACGTTGCCCAGCTCGTGTGCCAGCCACTTCGCGGGGTTCACCACACCTCCAAACTACGGGATACCGGCGGTATCCGATACCTGGCATTACGATGGTCGTCGTGGATGAGCGCAGCACCGGCCGTGACGGCCGCTCCGAACGGTGGAGCCAGCATCGGGCGCAGCGCCGCGAGGAGTTCCTGGACGCCACCTTCCGCGCGCTCGCCGAACGCGGGCCGGATGTCACCATGGCGGATATCGCGGCCGAGGCCGGGGTGGCGAAACCCAGGCTGTACCGGTACTTCGGGGACAAGGGCGACCTGTTCGACGCGGTCGCCGAGCGGACCCTGCGCAACCTCTGGCAGCGGCTGCTGCCCACGCTCGAGGTGCGCGACCAGCCGCGCCGGGTGGTGCGTACCGCGCTGGACGCCTACGTCGGCCTGGTCGCGGAGAATCCCAACGTGGTGCGCTTCCTGATCGGCAGCCGGTTCGTCGAGCGGTCCTGGGAGAGCGATCCGGTGCTGGACAACGGCCGCAAGGTGGCCGGGGTGCTGGCCGCGATGATCGCTCGCAACCTGAAGGCTTTCGGGGCGCCGGCCGGTGGCGCCGAGCCGTGGGCGAACGCCGTGGTCGGCGCGGTCGCCGCCGCCACCGAGTGGTGGCTGGAGACCAAAACCATGACCAGGGACCAGCTCGTGGACTATCTCGGCGTTTTCGTCTGGGGCGCGCTGGACGCGGCGCTGCGCTCGGAAGGCATCGCACTGGACCCGGCCGAGCCCGTTTCGCTCAACGACCTGGTGCGCAAGTCCGAGCCCTAGTCCGCGGCGGCCCGCATTATCCTCTTTTCGCACGCTCGCGCGGGCTGTGTCGGCGTCGGCGGCCGAGTTGTCCACACCGGCCGGAACCATCCACAGATTCGCCGCGACCCCCGCCCGCGGCTCGTCCGGGCGATAGGCTGGAGCGGGGCCGCCCCCCGGGAAGGGTGGGGGTTTGCGGTGGGGTGGGTTTTGGTTGGGGTGGTGGGGTTTCGGGGCCGGCGCCGGGGTCAGGGGCCGGTGATGCCGTCGAACATGACTCGGATGCCGGCCGCGATCCAGCGGTCGCGCTGGGCGGCCGGGTCGGTGGCGGTGAGCAGGGACAGCCCGCAGGAGATGATCACGCCGACCAGCGCCTGCGCGGTGATCTCCACATCCAGGTCCGCCGGCAGGAAACCCTTGCGCACCCCGTTCTCCAGGTACATCGCGGTGCCCTGCGCGATCCCGTCGTAGGTCTGCAGGGTCAGCTCGGTCATCTCCGGGTCCGCGCTGAGCGCCTCCACGAACAGCAGCCGCACCAGTTCGGGGTCCTCCACGAACAGCGTGAACATGCGCTCGCAGATCTGCTCGCACTGCGCCCGGTACTCGGCCAGCGTCTCGGTGGCGTTGGGATCGGCCAGCGCCATCACCGACATCAGCCGCTCGGCCGCGTTGGCCAGCACGTGCACCAGGATGTCCCGCTTGTTCGCGAAGTACCGGTAGAACGTGCCGTGCCCGATGCCGAGCTCGTTCGCGATGTCCGCGATCCCGGCCGCGTGGTACCCGCGCTCGGTGAACACCTTGAAGGCCGCGTGCACGATGTCCGCGCGCCGCTGTTCGGCACGTTCGGCCGCTCGATCCGCTGTTGTCATCGCGATCAGTATCCCACTTCAGCGAACCCGGCCCGGCCGGCATGTCAGCGCCCGGGACCGGCGAACTCGTACTCGACCCCGGTGAGCTCCTCGGACAACGCCCACAGCCGCCGCTGCACACCTTCATCGCGGGAAGCCGAGTTGGACCGGACCCGGTGCGGATACCCCCACAGCTCACCCGGCCCGTCCGGGCCGACGAACGAACCGCCGGGCAGCTCGGGCACGGTCGCCGCGTACAGGCTGGGCAGCGCGCCACGCTCGGCGGGCTGGGCGAACAACCGGTTCGCCAGTCCCATCGGCAGGTCCTGGATCGACTCGGTACGGCCCTGCAGATTGGTGTCCGAGTAGCCGGGATGCGCGGCGTACGCGCGCACCGGCGAACCGGCCGCAGCGAGCCTGCGCTGCAGTTCGTAGGCGAACATCAGGTTCGCCAGCTTCGACTGGCCGTAGGCGGCCCAACGCCGGTAGCCCTTCGACCAGTTCGGGTCCGTCAGCCGGATCCGGCCGATGCGGTGCATGAAACTGCTCATCGTGACCACCCGGTCGGTGATCCGGCCGAGCAGCAGCCCGGTCAGCGCGAAATGCCCGAGGTGGTTCACCCCGAACTGGGTGTCGAACCCGTCCTCGGTGCGCCCGCGCGGCACCGCCATCAGCCCGGCGTTGTTGATCAGCACGTCCACCTGCTCGGTGGTCGAGTCCGCGAACGAACGCACCGAAGCCAGGCTGGCCAGATCCACCTGGCGCACCTCGACGTCCCCGGTCATCCCGGCGGCCGCTTCCTTGCCCTTGTCCACGTTGCGGCAGGCCAGCACCACATGCGCGCCCGCGCCGGCCAGCCGTTTGGCCGCGATCAGGCCGAGCCCGCTGTTCGCGCCGGTGACCACGGCCGTGCGCCCGCTCTGGTCCGGAATATCGGACGCTGTCCATTTGGCCATCAGTGAACCCCTGTTTTGTACTCGTAGTCGTCGAGATCGAAATGCCGGCTGCGCCAGCGTGCCTCCAGCACGGTGGACGGCCGGATGTAGGGCATGTCGCCGTGGGAGTTCACGTAGTAGGTGCGCAGCCCACGGTTCTGTTCCCGGAAGTAGTAGGCGATGTTCGCGCCGCGTTTGCGGACCCTGGCATGGTAGGTGTCGTGCGCCGACTGGCGCACTTCCGCGGACGTGGCTCCGCGGCGGCGCGCCTCGGTGATCGCGCGGACCGCGTGCCGCGAGGTGATCTCCACCAGCGCGTGCCAGCCGGTGCCGGTCCAGGAGTACGGGCCGACCAGCATCCAGCGGTTCGGCAGTTTCGGCACGCTCACGCTTTCGTAAGCCTGCAAACGGTTCGCCGCGTAGAACTCGCCGAGGTCGAACCCGTCCCGGCCGACCACCGCGCCCGGCCGATAGCTCTCCGGGTCCGAGAACAGCTCGTAACCGGTGGCCAGCACGATCATGTCGAACTCGTGCCGCGCCCCGTCCGCGGTGCGCAGCCCGGTCTCGGTGAACCGCTCGATCGGGGTGGTGACCAGTTCGGTGTTGGGCCGGTTGAAGGTGCGCAGGAAGGTGTTCGACAGGGTCGGGCGCTTGCCGAGCGGGCCGTAGCCGGGGAGCAGCGCCCGCCGCACCTTTTCGTCCCGCACCACCCGGCGCAGGTACCAGCGGTAGGCGCGTTTGGCGCCGGCGTCCATCAACCGCATCGCCCGCGCCGCGATCGGCAGCGGCGCGTACACCGCCGCCCGCAGCAGCAACTCCACTCCGAGCAGCATGATGCCGTGCAACAGCGACATCAGGCCGGGCAGCCGGAGCGCGGCCCGCGCGGCGGGCGGGATCTCGAAGTCGGGCTTGGGCAGGCACCACACCGGGGTCCGCTGGAACACCACGAGCTTCGCTACCTCCCCGGCGATGGACGGGGTGATCTGCACCGAGCTGGCGCCCGTTCCGATCACCGCGACCCGCTTGCCGGTGTGCCGGTAGCCGTGGTCCCAGCTGGTCGGCCGCTGGATCTTGCCGGTGAACCCGGCGAGGCCGGGGATGCCGGGATCGTCCTTGGGGTTGATGAACGCGCCCACCGCGTTGATCACGAACCGGGCGGTGAGCACCGGTCCATCGGCCGTGTGCAGCCGCCACAGGTGCCCTGGCTCGTCCCATTCTTCGCGCATCACCTCGGTGTGGAACCGCAGGTGCTTGCCGAGACCGAAGCGGTCGGCCACGTCCTGGTGGTACGCCTTGACCTCGGCGCCTCTGGCGAAAACCCTGGTCCAGTCCGGATTGCGGGCGAAGGAGTACTGGTAGGCGATCGACGGGATGTCCACTCCGATGCCGGGGTAGGTGTTGTCGCGCCAGCTGCCGCCCACCTCGTCGGCCCGTTCCAGGATCGCGAAGTCGTCGATGCCGGCCTCCCGCAGCCGCACCCCGGCGGCGATCCCGCCGGGGCCCGCCCCGATCACGACGACTTCGTGGTCGGGCTGAGCCATTCGCTACGCACCTCCCCGTTCGCAGTGGCACCGGTGGCGCCGGCGGTGAGCGTGCGGTAGCGGTAGTCGTCCAGCGAGAACCGGCGGCTGGACAGCCATGCCTGGGTGGCTGTGGTGGGGCGCAGCAGCGAGAAGTCCCCGTGGTGGTCGATGTAGTAGGTGTTCGCCCCGCTGCAGTTGTTGCTGAACAGCAGCGACCGGCTCGCCCGGCGGTGCGCGAACTCGAAGAACCGGTCGTTCGCCTCCTGGCTGACCTCCACCGCGGTCGCCCCCCGCCGCCTGGCCTCGGTGATCACCCGCATCGCGTGGTAGGACTGGGTTTCCACCATCACGTGCCAGGAGCTGCCGGTCCACGAAAACGGCCCGAAGATGAAGAAGCTGTTGGGCAGCTTGGGAATGCTCACGCCCTCGTAGGCCTGCACCTTCTCGGTGGCGAAGAAGTCCGCCAGGTCGAACCCGTCGCGGCCCTTCACCGGCACCTTGCGGTAGTTCTCCGGGTCGTTGGACAGCCGGAACCCGGTAGCCAGGATCAGCGTGTCCACCCGGTGCAGTTTCCCGTCCCTGGAACGGATCCCGGTCGGCGTGATCCGCTCGATGCCCTCGGTGACCAGCTCCACGTTGTCGCGGGTGTAGGTCTTGTAGTACGTGTTGGAGACGCTCGGCCGTTTGCAGCCGAACCCGTAGTCGGGGGTGAGTTTGCGGCGCAGTTCGGGGTCCTTCACCTGGGTGCGCAGGTACGCGCGGATCCCGCGTTCGGCGCCGCGCGCGATCACCGAGCCGGGTTTGCCGGAGACGATCACCCCGACCAGCAGAGCCTCCACCACGGCCGCGGTGACGGTCCGCACCACGGACTGGGTGAACGGCAGCCTGGCGAACAGCTTCCGCACCGTCGGTGAGATCTTCAGGTCCGGTTTGGCGAACACCCAGATCGCCCGGCGCTGGAACACCGTGAGCCGCTTCGCAACCTTCGCCACTTTCGGCACCATCTGGACCGCGGTGGAACCGGTGCCGATCACCGCCACCCGCTCGCCGGTCAGGTCGTGCTCGTGGTCCCAGCGGGAGGTCTGGATGACCTTGCCGCGGAACTCGTCGAGGCCGGGGATGTCCGGTTTCAGCGGGTCCACGAACGCGCCCAGCGCGGTCAGCACGTACCGGCAGGTCAGCACCTCGTCACCGAGGTGGATCCGCCAGAGGTGGTGCCGCTCGTCCCAGACCCTGGCGGTCATCTCGGTGTTCAGCCGGATGTGCGGGCGCAGGCCGTATTTGTCCGCGCAGTGGTCGATGTAGGCCTTGACCTCGCCGCCCTTGGGGAAGACCCGGCTCCAGTCCGGGTTCTTCTCGAAGGAGAACTGGTAGGTGAACGACGGCAGGTCCACCGCGACGTCCGGGTAGGTGTTGTCCCGCCAGGTCCCGCCGATGTCGGCGGCCCGCTCGATGATCAGGAAGTCGGTGATCCCGGCGCGTTTCGCCGCGATCCCGGCGCCGAGACCGCCGAATCCCGCGCCGACGATGATGATCTCGTGGTCCGGCCGCATCAGTATCCTCCCTTGTGGACGGTCTCGTCCTCGCTTGGGCGCAGCCACGGCGAAGTTGTGCACAGTCGCCCCGGCCTGTGCATAACCGCCCCGCACATCCCGGCCCGCCCGGCACGCGGCGCTAGACTGGAGCGGGGCCGCCCCCCGGGAGTGGTGGGGGCTGCGCGGACGCGCCGAACCCCAAGAACGATCACGTCGAGCCGCTGACCGACCCCGCCATCCGCGCCGGTGCCCGGCACCCGTGCGCCGGTCACGGGGTCACCTCGCGGATGAACGCGCCGAGGTCGCGGATCGCTTCGCGGCCCTGGGGCAGGAAGTCCGCGGCAGCCTGGAAGACGTGCACCTGATCGGCCCACACCTGCAACCTGGCCGGCACCCCGGCGGCGGCCAGCCGCTCGGCCATCAGCTCGGCGTCCGGCAGCAGCAGTTCGGTCGAGCCGACCTGGATCAGGCTCGGCGGCAGCGCGCTCAGGTCTTCGTCCACAGGGGACACCAGCGGACCTGGCGAGCCCTCCACCAGCACCCTGGCCCTGGTCCGCTCGGCCAGTTCCCCGATCGCCTCCAGCGCGCCGGGCGGGAACAGCGGGTCCCGGGTGGCATTCGGGTGCACCGCCTTGCCCGCCGGGTCGAGGTCGGTCAGCGGGGACAGCGCCGCGATCCCGGCCGGCCGCGGCAGGCCCTTCTCGAGCAGGGCGAGCGCGACCACGAAGGCGAGGTAACCGCCGGCCGAGTCGCCGGCGATCACGATCCGGTCCGGGGAGAAGCCCCGGTCCAGCAGCCAGCGGTAGCCGGTCACCCCATCGGTGACCGCGGAGCTGATCGGCGCGGCCGGCAGCATCCGGTAGTCCACCGCCAGCACCGGCGCGGCCCCGGCCGCGGAGATACTGGACACCAGCCGCCGGTGCGTGCACAGCCCGCAGCAGACGAACGCGCCGCCGTGCAGGTACAGGATCGCCCGGCTGGCCCCGGTTTCCGGCACGCCGGGGCCGCGAAGCCATTCGGCGCGGCAGTCGGCCAGCCGGACCGGCTCGCGTACGGTGCCACGCCGGGCGCGCAGCACCACCGCGATCCGGTCCACCAGCCAGAACGGCCATGGCAAGCCGGGCCACCGGGCGTACAGCGCCAGCACCGGCCGGACCAGGACCCGCAGGAACACCGCCAGCAACTTCGACCCCCTGCTGGCACCCCCTTTGTGCTCGATCACCGGGCCGGGAGGCGTCGCCCGTTCGGCCTTCGCGGTCGCTCCCTCGGCGGCGAACTCCGCCATGACGACTCCTCCCATCCGGAATGACAAGTCATTCCGCTCACTTTGTACCACCCCGTACGGCCACGGCCAACCCTGCGCACTTCCTCCGCTCCCGCCCGGCACGGCCCAACGTGACATTCGGCTCGCTCTATGGACCAAACGTCACGTTGGGCCAGCCCGCCGCAGGAGAAAGGCGCCGTTCGCAGCGGTACGAACGGGCCGCTCGTGCGGAAAGGAACACGGAAAGGAACACGGGACTCAGAACCGGCCGAAGCGGCGGCCGATGGCGAAGCCGGCCCTGGCCAGTACCGCATTCATCCGCTGGTAGCGAGCGCCGAGCAAACGGGGAATCGCGTCGAAGAGGTAGGCGTCCGGGCCGATCAGGATCCGCGGCTTGCCCCGCTCGACGCCTTTCACGATCGTCTCCGCGGCCCGCTCCGGGGTGGTCAGGGCGATCCGCTGGAAGTCGCGGTCCACCTTGTCCATCCGCATTTCGCCACCGGAACGCGCGTCCCGCACGATGTTCGTCTTGATCCCGCCGGGATGCACGCAGCTCACCCCCACCGGCTGCCGCTCGATCAGCATCTCCTGGCGCAGCGCCTCGGTGAACCCGCGCACCGCGAACTTCGCCGCGTTGTAGGCGCTCTGCGTCGGCACCCCGACGAAGCCGAACACACTGGACACGTTCACCAGATGCCCGTCCCCGGACGCGATCAGGTGCGGCAGGAACGCCTTGGTGCCGTGCACCACGCCCCAGAAGTTGATGTTCATCAACCAGTCGAGATCCTCCCACCGCATCTCGTCCACATTCGCCGACAGGGCCACCCCCGCGTTGTTCACCACCAGGTTGACCCCGCCGAACTCGCCGGCGACCTCCTCCGCGTGCGCCAGCACGGCGGTCCGGTCGGCCACGTTCACCTGGTACGGCAACGCCAGCGCACCCGCCTTCTCGCAGTGCGCCGCGGTGTCCGCCGCCCTCGCCATGTCCACATCGGACACCGCGAGCCTGGCACCGCGGCCGGCCAGCTCCAGCGCCAGCGCCCTGCCGATGCCCGAGCCCGCGCCGGTGATCACCGCGACCCTGTCTTCGAACCGCTTCACGTCTGCTCGCTTTCTGCGGTGGCTAGCGCGGCATCAGCCGGGAACGTCGCCAGAGCGCTTTGATCAGGCGGCCTTTCAGCATCCCGGTCTCCTCGAAGAACCGGAGCATGCGCTCGGCCATGAACTGCATGGTCTGCTGGTAGTGCGGGTTGTTCATGGCCGCGCGGTGCCCGGTCAGCGGCCGGATCCCGACCGCGGCGTATACCCGCGGGTTGACCAGCGCGATCGTGACGCCGTTCGCCGCGACGGCCAGCACCAGGCGGTTGAGCCACAATTGGAAGCGGTTCAGCTTCTCCGCGCTTCGCACGAGTTCTTCCCGCGCGAAGCTGATGTGCCGCGCTTCTTCCAGCACGTGGATCCGGTTCAGCATGCGCATATGCGGCTGGAGCGACTCGTCCACCATGGTTTCGCGCTGGCCGCGGTCCAGGATCTCTTCGATCAGCAGCGCCATGCCGTAGCTGACCGGGCCGATCGGGATCAGCGAGATGAACTTGAACGCATGCGCCGCCAGCCACGGCTGCCGATACGCGGGCAGCCCGGACTTGCCGATGAACCGGCCGAACATGGTGGAGTGCCGGCATTCGTCACCGATCTCGGTCAACGTGTACTGGCTGTGCCGGCTGCTCGGGTCGCCCTCGGCGACGATCCGCAGCAGCAGGTGCATCAGCGCGACCTCGGCGTAGATCCCGTAGCTCACCATGCTGACGGCTTCGTGCCGGCCGAGCTCGAGCCGCTGCTCCTGGCTCAGGCCGTCCCACAGCGAGGTGCCGTAGAGCGAGACCCGATGCTCCGGCAGGTACGGCGCGCCTTCCAGCATCGGCGCGTCCCAGTCGATGTCCACCTGGGGGTCGTAGAACTTCTCGGCCGAGGCATTCAACAGCCTCTTCGCCGTCTTCTCCCGGTCACCCACGGCCTTGCCGCGGTGACGACCGGCGGCGGTTTCGCTCATCTGGATGCACCACCCCGTGCAAGTATTTGATACCAGCGGTATCCGTTACTTCCAGTACTATCGCCTCCTGGCGACCGGGGTGTCAACAGTCACAAGGCCCGCGAGCCCCCAGATCGGGGGCTTGCGCAACGTAGTAACCCGGGTCACACTCGCTCGTTAAGATATTGAACTCGTGAGTAGGTAACACGCAACACGGCCGGAAGGGGTGCGGCGTGCGGACTGCGGAACCGATGCGACCAAGAAACGGAATGACCTATCATTCCGCTGCCCTGCCCAGTGTGGGCCGATGACCCAGGGACGGCTTGCCGAGCTGGTGCAGACCAGGGTGGTGCGTTCGTTCGCCACCTTCGGCGAGGTGCTCGCGATGTCCGTGACGGCCACCCGGCACCTGGTCACCGACATCCCGCGCGGGCGCTTCGCCTGGAAGGAGTTCGTCCGCCAGGCCTGGTTCATGACCAGCGTCTCGGTGCTGCCGACGGTGCTCGTCGCGGTGCCCTTCGGCGTGATCATCTCGGTGCAGGTGAGCAGCATCGCCCAGCAGGTCGGCGCCACCTCGTTCATGGGCGCGGCGAACGGACTCGGCGTGATCCAGCAGGGCGCGCCGATCGTCACCGCGCTGCTGCTGGCCGGCGCGGTCGGTTCGGCGATCACCTCCGACCTCGGCGCGCGCAAGATCCGCGAGGAGATCGACGCGCTGGAGACGATGGGCCTGTCCCCGGTGCGACGGCTGGTCGCGCCGCGACTGGCCGCGATCCTGCTGGTGTCGCTGGTGCTCTGCGGGGTGGTGGTGTTCACCGGCGTGGTCACCGGCTACTTCTTCAACGTGCTCGCCCAGGGCGGCACCCCGGGCAGCTACGTCAGTTCCTTCGCCGCCTTCGCGCAGCCGTCGGATCTGATCCTGGCGGAAGGGAAATCCTTGCTGTTCGGCGGAATCGTCGGGGTGGTCGCCTCGCACAAGGGACTGACCGCCAAGGGCGGGCCCGGCGGAGTGGCGCATGCGGTGAACGCCGCGGTGGTGCTCTCGGTGGTGCTGCTGTTCGCGGTCAACGTGGTGATCACCCAGCTCGCCGGCCTGCTGTTCCCGTCGAGGATCGTGTGATGGCGGTCGGCTCCCGGTACCGGCCGCCCGGCGCCTTCCTGGTCAAGCGCGCGGTGAACGCGCCCTACACCGGACTTGCCCTGATGGGACACCAGGCGACCTTCTTCGCCCGCGCGTTCTCCGCGATCCCGCTGACCCTGCGGCACTACCGGGCCGAGGTGTTCCGGCTGCTCGCGGACATCAGCTGGGGCAGCGGGGCGGTGGTGGTCGGCGGCGGCACGGTCGGCGTGATCGTGCTGCTTTCGCTGTTCACCGGCGCAACGGTCGGTGTGGAGGGCTTCAACGCGCTGGACATCCTCGGCCTCGCCCCGCTCACCGGGTTCGTCTCCGCCTACGGCAACACCAGGGAGCTCGCCCCGCTGATCGCGGCCATCGCGTTCACCGCGCAGGCCGGCTGCCGGGTCACCGCGCAGCTCGGCTCCATGCGGATCTCCGAGGAGATCGACGCGCTGGAATCGATGTCCATCCGCCCGCTGCCCTACCTGGTCACCACCCGGATGCTGGCCGCCTTCCTCGCCGTCATCCCGCTCTACCTGGTCGGCCTCGCCGGCAGCTACATCGCCACCCAGGCCGTGCTTTCCGTGCTGTACGGCCAGACCAGCGGCACCTACCTGCACTACTTCCACGCCTTCCTGGTGCCGGGCGACCTGCTGCTCTCGGTGCTCAAGGCGGCCACCTTCGTGGTGCTGGCGACGCTGATCCACTGCTATTACGGCTACTACGCCACGGGCGGCCCGGAAGGGGTCGGCGTGGCGTCCGGCCGGGCGATCCGCGCCAGCATCATCGTGATCGTCCTTGCCGACATGCTGATGACACTGGCCTTCTGGGGTTTCGACCCCGGCATCCGGATTTCGGGGTGAAGTATGGCCTTCCTTGACCCGTCCGGACGCGGTCCAAAGACCGGCACGCTCGCGATCCGCGGGCTCTGCTACCTGACCGCGGTGGCACTGGTGATCACCCTGCTGGTGCTCCAGTCGCGCGGCGCGTTCCGCGACGACCTGCGCGCCACCGCGGTGGTCAGCGATGTCGGCGACGGGCTGCCGCCCGGCTCCGACGTGAAGGTGCGCGGGGTGCTGGTCGGCACCGTCGGCACGGTCGAGTCCACCCCCGGCGGGGCACGGCACGTCGTCCAGCTGAACCTGAAACCCGAGCACGCGCAAGGGATTCCGGCCTCGGTGAAGGCGCGCATCCTGCCCACGAACATCTTCGGCGCGCCTTTCGTCGACCTGGTACCCGAAGCCGGCGACGACACCGTGCTCGCCGCGGGCGCGACCGTGCCGGGTGACGACTCGGTCGAAGCGCTCCAGCTGCAGACCGCGATGACCGAGGTGCGGGACCTGCTGGCCGCGGTGGAGCCGGCGAAGCTGAACGCCGCGCTGACCGGGGTCGCGGACGCGCTGGACGGCCGCGGCGCCCAGCTCGGCTCGATGATCGACCGGCTGAACTCCTACCTGTCCGCGCTGAACCCGCACGCGGGCACCTTCGGCCACGATCTGTCCACTTTGGCCGCCGCACTGGAGGGGCTGCAAGCGAACGCGCCCGCGCTGCTGGACACCGTGGACTCCGCACTGGTCACCAGCCGGACGGTGGTGGAGAAACAGCAGCAGCTGGCGAACACGCTGACCGGCGGCGCGGCGACCGTGGACACCGTGCACGGCCTGCTCCAGGACAACGGCGACCGGCTGATCAGGATGGCGAACCAGAGCGCACCGGTGCTGCGCGAGGTCGCCAAGGATGCCAAGGAAATCCCGCTTTCCTTCGAGGCGCTCAGCAAAGGCGTCGCCTCGTTCGCCGGCGCGTTCCCACCGCCGCACCACTGGCTCACCCTCGACCTGATCTTCACCGTCACCCCGTTCACCCCGTACACCGCGCGGAACTGCCCGGCCTACGGCGCGCTCGAAGGCCCCAACTGCGACGATCCCCTTCCGCCGCAACCGGATCCGCTGCCCGTGCCACCTCCCCAGCCGCCGGCACCACCGGCCCAGCCGCTACCTCAGACGGCCGCCCCAGCTCCGGCGCCCTCGGCGCCGTTCGGCGGCATGGTCGGCCCAGTGGGCAGCGGGGAAGAGCAGGACATGATCGGTTCGATGGTCGGGGACGCCGCGAACGCCCTCGGGTCGCTGGGCAGCCTGCTGCTCGGCCCCTTCTTCCGCGGAACGACGGTGGTGCCAGGTGGGAAATAGCGTCAAGGGCCCGCTGGTCAAGCTCACCGTGGTGGCGGTGGCCGCCGTGCTCGCCTCGGTGCTGGTCTACAGCACGCTGCGCAACACGGTCAGCGGCACGACCCAGACCTACGTCGCCGAGTTCACCGACGTGACCGGGCTGCACGAAGGCGACGACGTGCGCATCGCCGGGGTGAAGGTGGGCCGGATCGAAAGCATGGCGCTGACCGGCGTCCGCGCCGACGTCAGCTTCACCGTGCAGACCGACCAGCCCGTCTTCGCCAACACCCGCGCGCTGATCCGCTACCAGAACCTGATCGGCCAGCGGTACCTCGCGCTGCTGCCGGGGTCTGGCGCGTCCCAGCCGCTCGGCGACGGCGCGCGCATCCCGCCGGAGCGCACCGAGCCGTCGCTGGACCTTTCCGCGCTGCTCAACGGTTTCGAGCCGCTGTTCTCGATGCTGGAGCCGGCCGACATCAACCAGCTTTCCGGCACCATCATCGGGGTACTGCAGGGCGAAGGGCCCGCGCTGAACTCGCTGCTGAGCCAGAGCGCGGCGCTGACCGGCAAGCTGGCCGAACGCGACCAGGTCCTCGGCGACGTGCTCACCAAGCTGACCGGCGCGCTGGACCACCTGGCCGGCAAGGACGCCGAGTTCGAGCGGCTGATCGGCCAGGCGAAGCACCTCGTCGGCTCCTTCGACGGCAAGACCGGGCCGATTTTCGGTGCGATGGAACGCATCGACAAGGTCAGCGGCAACATCTCCGGCCTGCTCGAAGATATCCGGCCCGCGCTGCGCGCCGACCTCGGCAAGTTCAACCAGGTCGCCGGGCTCTTCCTGAAGGAGGGGCCGGACGTCGAAGCGACCCTGCAGGCGTTTCCCGGTTTCCTCGGCGGCCTCGCGCGGGTGAGCCAGTACGGCTCCTGGCTGAACCTCTACGCCTGCAGCATCGACATCAACCTGGCGCCGTTCCCGGTCGGGCTGCTGCCCCAGCTCGCCGGTGGCAAGCAGTCGGAGGTGTGCCGGTGAAGACGATGAAGACACTGAAGGAGTACAACCCGGTCTGGGTCGGCCTGTTCGGCGCGATGCTGATCGGCGCGCTGGTGGCGGCCTCACTGATCGCCGGCTTCTTCGGCATCGGCGACGAGCGCTACCAGGCCGAATTCCAGCACACCGGCGGCATCCGGGCCGGCGACGAGGTGCGGGTCGCCGGGATGAGCGTCGGCAAGGTGACCGCCACCGAGCTGGCCGGGGACCGGGTGCTGGTGTCCTTCCGGCTCACCCGCGACGTGCGGCTCGGGCCGACCACGCACGCGTCGATCAAGCTGGCCACCCTGCTCGGCGGGCGTTACGTCGAGCTGCAACCGCTCGGCGAGGGCGAGCTGCCCGAGGAGCGGATCCCCCTAGCAGCCACGTCGGTGCCGTTCGACCTGCAGAAGGTGATCGAAACCGGCGGGCCCGCCATCGAACAGCTCGACGGCGCGAAGCTGCGCGACTCGCTGAAGGTGCTGGCGGACAGCTTCCGCGGCACTCCGCAGCAGGTCGGCGAGACGCTGGACGGCCTCGGCCAGCTGTCCGAACTGGTCACCGCCAGGGAGGGCCAGCTCCGGCAGCTGCTGGACGGCGCGGACGCGGTGACCACCATGCTGAACGACAACCGGGCCCAGCTGTTCACCCTGATGGGCCAGGCCGACGGCCTGCTCAAGCAACTGCTGCACCGGCGCGACCTGATCCGGAACGTGCTCACCGACTTCCGCACGCTGACCGGCCAGCTCAAGGACATCCTGAACGAGAACCGGCCCCAGCTCGAACCGCTGCTGGCCAACCTGTCCGGGGTGACCGACGTGCTGCAGCGCAACGACGACGCGGTCGGCCGGTCGCTCGAACTGCTCGCCCCGGCCGGCCGCTATCTGGCCAACACCTTCGGCAACGGTCCGTACGCGGAGATCTACCTGCCCTACGCGATCATTCCGGACAACCTGCTCTGCGCGAGCGGTGTGGTGAAGGGGTGCAAGTGAAGAAGCTGCTGTTCCCGATAATGGCCGCGCTCGCCGGGCTGCTCACCGCGAGCGGGTGCACCGTGTTCACCGAGCCGGTCATCACCGTCACCGCCCAGTTCCGCGACTCGGTCGGCCTGTTCCCCGGCAACGACGTGGCCATGCTGGGCATCCCGGTGGGCAGGGTGACCGGGATCGAACCACGCGGCACCCATGTCGTGGTGGCGATGGAACTGAAGGCGGGCATCAAGATCCCGGCCACGGCCGGCGCGGTGACCGTCTCGCCGTCGGTGGTCACCGACCGGCACGTCGAGCTGACCCCGGTCTACTCCGGCGGTCCGGTGCTGCGCGACGGCGACCTGATCCCGCTGGAGCGCACCAAGACCCCGGTGGAGATCGATCGGGTGATCAAGGCGGTGGACGAGCTGGCCGCACAACTGTCCAAAACGGACGGTGGCACCGGGGTGCTGAAGGACGCCACCGACGTCGGCGCGCAGAACCTGGCCGGCAACGGCGACCGGCTGCGGGAGACCTTCCAGGCGCTGGCCGGCGCGGTGGACTCCGGCTCCGGGCAGCGGGACGCGCTGGTCGGCCTGGTCAAGAACGTGGACTCGCTGCTCGGCGCCGCGGCCGAAAACGACGCCACGATCAGGTCCTTCAGCACCGGGCTGACCGAGGCGAGCGAGCTGTTCGCCGCGCAGGCACCCGAGCTGGGCGCCGCGCTGCAGACGCTGAACGACCTGCTCGACGAGACCACCACCCTGGTCGACGAGAACCGGACGACGATCCGCGACAGCCTGGCCAAACTGCGCACCACCACCGGCACGCTGGCCGAGCACGGCCGCGAGCTGGCCGAGTCCGCGGACGTGCTGCCACTGCTGTTCCAGAACGTGACCAGTGCGGTCGACCCGGCCACCGGGCAGCTGCGGGTGCACGCCGACCCGGCCGAGATCATCCTGGACACCGAGCTGCTCAACGGGGCCTGCAAGGCGCTCGGGCTGAACCTGCCCGGTTGCCGCAGCGGCAAGGTGGCCGAGTTCGGCCCCGACCTCGGCATGACCGAACTCCTGCTGGGGGCGGCGAAATGAGGGCACGCGCGCTGTTCGCCGGGATGTCGCTGGTCCTGCTGAGCGGCTGCGGGGTGACCGCGGCCGACCTGCCGCTGCCCGGCGGCGGCGTGCCCGGCGAGTCCTACCGGCTGAACGCGGTGTTCTCCGATGCGCTCAACCTGCCGGAGAAGGCGCACGTCAAGCTGGACGGCGTCGACATCGGCCGGGTGCAGGAGATCGTCGCCAAGGACTACACCGCCAGGGTCGGCATGCTGATCTCGAAGAACGTCACGCTGCCCGGCGGCACCAGCGCCGAGCTGCGCCAGGCGACCCCGCTCGGTGACGTGTTCGTCGCGCTGCACCGCCCGGAACGGCCGGGCCCGCCGATCCGGGAGGGCGACACCATCGGCCTGCCCGACACCAGCGCCGCGGCCAGCGTCGAGGACACCCTGAGCGCACTGTCCACTTTGGTCAACGGCGGCGGGCTCGGGCAGCTGAAGACGATCGTCACCGAGGTGAACACCGCGCTGGCCGACCGCGGCCCGCAGACCCGGAACCTGCTCGGCGAGCTGAACACCACCCTGGCCACGCTGAACGCGCGCACCGGCGACATCGACAGGGTGCTCGCCGCCACCCAGTCCCTGACCACCGTCGCCGAGCAGCGCCGGGGCACCGTGGACGCGGCGCTCGCCGAGTTCACCCCGGCGATGAAGGTGCTCGCCGAGCAGACCGGCGGGCTCACCGACGTGCTCGGCAAGGTCGCCGCCGCCGGGGCCACCGGCGACCGGGTGCTCGGCGAGCTGCGCGGCGACCTCACCTCGAAGCTCAACGACCTCGGCCCGGTGCTGGACGGTTTCGCCGCGCTGAAGGACTCGCTCGGCCCCACCCTGCGCGGCATGGTCACCCTCGGCCAGTACGTGGAGGGTGCGACGAAGGGCGAGTCGGGTGCCGGTGAGGCTCGCTTGGCCGGCCTCACCGGCATCCCGTTCCTCTCGCCGGGTGAGTCCGTGCGGATTCCCGGGTTCGAGGACCTCAACGGCGCGCTGGGCACGATCAGCGACAACCTGATCGACCTGCTGAAAACCTTGGGGGGCAACGGATGAGGTACCGGATCCTGCTGTCCAACCTGGCGCTGTGCGCGCTGCTGCTGCTCGGCGCCGGCTACCTGCTGCTGGAGGTGGTGCGGATCGACCCGACCGCGAAACCGTTCACCGTCACCGTCTACCTGGCCCAGTCCGGTGGCCTGCTGGACACCTCGGAGGTCACCTACCGCGGCAGCAGGGTCGGGCAGATCGAGCAGATCGGGCTGCGGCCGGGTGGGGTGGCGGTGCGGGCGCGGCTGGACGAGGGCACCCGCATCCCGTCGGACACCGAGGTGGCGGTGGCCAACCTGTCCGCGGCCGGCGAGCAGTACCTGGACTTCCGGCCGCGCACCGACGCCGGGCCGTTCCTCACCGGCGGCGCGACCGTCGAGCAGCGCGACACCAGCACACCGACCCCGTTCGCGCAGCTGATGGTGCACCTCGGCGACCTCTCCGGGCAGGTCGAGCCGGGCCGGCTGGACGTGATCGTGACCGAGCTGGCCAAGGCGTTCTCCGGCAGCGGGCCGCAGCTGCGCCGGATCCTCACCGGCGGGGAGTTCCTGCTCACCGGGCTGGAGGAAGTGCTGCCGGAGACCGTGCGCATCCTGGACAACGGCCGGATCACCCTGGACACCGTGGCCGGGCTGCGCGACGAGCTGGACCGGTTCGGCACCGCGGGCCGCACGCTCGGCGCGCAGTTGCGCGCGTCCGACCCGGAGATCAGGCAGCTGCTCGACGCCAGCCCGGACGCGTTCAAGCTGGTGGACGGCCTGATCGCGGAGAACAAGCCGACCATGGCCGCGCTGCTCGGCGACCTCGGCACGGTCAGCGAGATCGTCTCGGTGCGCAAGGAGGCGATCGGCGAGTTCCTGCCGGGGCTGACCGGGCTCGGCGACTCGCTCGCCGGCGTAGTCCGGAACGGCGCGCTGCAGATCGCCGCGGACATCTACCCGCGAGCGGCCTGCGACTACGACACCCCGCGACGGCCGCCCACCGAAGCGGGCAGCCCGGCGCCCCGGCTCTACCGCTACTGCACCGACACCGCGCCGGACCTGCAACAGCGCGGGGCGGTGAACGCGCCGCGGCCACCCGGTGACGACACGGCCGGTCCGCCGCCCGGGGTCACCGGCGACGAACGCGCGTCCGCGCCGTCCGGCTGGGCCTCGGACTACCTGGCCACGCTGGGGAACTGAGAGAGGAGCAAGGCGATGATCGAACAAGGCACCGAAGACACTGCCGACACCGCGAACACCACCGACGTCGAAAAAGAGGACGCCCCCGAACCCGTCAAGCGGCGCCGCCTCCCTCGGCTGACCACCCTGCTGGCCGCCGCGCTGCTGCTGGCCGCGGTCGGCGCGGGCGTCACCTTCGCCCTGCTCTTCAAGGACAAGGCCGAGGTCGACTCCGCCGCGAACGCCGCGCTGGGCACCGCCCGCAGCTACGCGGTCACCGTGACCACCTACGACTACCAGAACCTGGACCGGAACTTCGCCGACGTGCTGGACGGCGCGACCGGCGAGTTCAAGGACCAGTACACCGGCGCAAGCGGCACCCTGCGCCAGCTCATCCAGCAGGCCAAGGCCACCGCCAAGGGAACCGTGATCGACGCCGGGGTGAAGTCGGCCGGTGCGGACCGGGTGGATGTCACCCTGTTCGTGGACCAGTCGGTGACCAACGCCGCGGCCGCCGAGCCGAGGGTGGACCGCAACCGGGTGCTGATGACCCTGGAGCGGCACCAGGACCGCTGGCTGGTCAGCAATCTCCAGCTGGTGTGAAAGGACGGAGAACTTGACGCACGGCATCGAGCTCGACCGGCTCCGCGAGCTGCTCGACCCCGGCCGCGCGCCGGAGATTCCGGAAGTTCCGGCCGAGGCGGGCTATCTCGACCTGCTGCCGCCAGAACAGTCGCGACCGCGGACCCCGGCGCAGGCCGCCATGCACAACCCGCTGGTCGCGGCCGTCTACGAACGCTGGTGGCGACCGCTCGGCGGACTGCTGATGGGCCTGCACGGGCCGCGGATGGCCGAAGAACGCGGCAACGCCGCGCGGATGCTCGGCCTGACCGGTGAGCAGCTGGTGCTGGACGTGGCCTGCGGGCCTGGCAACTTCACCCGCGGTTTCGGCGAGGCGTTGAGCGGCAAGGGTTTCGCCGTCGGCCTCGACGTCTCGCCGCCGATGCTGGCCCGCGCCGTCCGGGACAACCGCGGCGACCGGGTGGCCTATCTGCGCGCCGACGCGCGCACACTGCCGTTCCCGGACCTGACCTTCGACGCGGTGGGCTGTTTCGCCGCGCTCTACCTGGTGCCGCAACCGTTCGTGGTGCTCGACGAGCTGATCAGGGTGCTCGCGCCGGGCGGCCGCGTCGCCGTGCTCACCAGCTGCCGCACCGGCGTGCCGGGACTGCGCGGGCCGGAGACCCTGATCGCCAGGACCGCCGGTCTCCGCCTGTTCGAGCGGCACGACATCACCCGCGTCTTCGAACGCCACGGCCTGCGCGACATCGACCAGAAGGTCACCGGCTTCGCCCAGTTCGTCACCGCCCGCAAGTGACTTCGCCCTAACACAGAGAGAGAAGGTATTCATGGCAAAGCGTGCTCGCCTGTTCGGTCTGCTGCTCGCCGGCACCGGTGCGGCCCATTTCGCCGCACCGGCCCTGTTCGAGCCGGTGTCCGCGGCGGCGTTCCCGAAGGACACCCGGCAGTGGGTGTACCGAAACGGCGCCACCGAACTGACGCTCGGGCTGGCGCTGGCCGGCAAGCGCACCCGCAAGCTCGGCGCGGCCGGCCTTGTCGGTTACGTCGGCTGGCTCGGCAGCCGAGTCCTCGCCCAGCGCTAGGACCAGAACTCGACCTCGGGGTTGGCCGGCACCGGGCCCTCGAGCAGCGGCTGCGGCCGACCGCGCAAGTTCTCCTCGAAGAACGCGACCAGGTACGCCCTGGTCAGCTCGGTCGCCCGCGCCCCGCTGATCGTCTCGGTCGGGTCCTTCACCCCGAAGTGCTCACCGAGCACCGAGAGATCGGTGAAGCTGGAATGCCCCGCCCCAGCCACGGTGAGCCAGCGCTTCCAGTCCGTCAGCCGCGACCACGCCTGCGGCCAGGAGGTGTCCTCGCCGCTCGGGGTGTGCGACTGCGCGGTGCCCAGCATCAGGAACGGCCGGTCCAAACCGGACTCCGGCACCGGCTCGATGAACGAGCCGTCCATGTTCACCCCGGCCAGCACCCGGCGATCAACGCTCATCGTGGCCGACGCCGAGTTCCCACCGATGGAGTGCCCGGCCATGCCGATCCGCCGGGGGTCGATCAGCCAGCGGCCCGCCCAGGCCGGGTCCCGGCCGAGCAGCCGGTCGAGCACGAAGGACACGTCCGCGGCACGCACCGTCGGCACCATCTCGACCTGCTCCGATTCGCACGCCACGCAGCCGGTGACCTGCCCGTCCGGGAACTGCGTGCCGTTGGACTCGTAGTTGTGCCCGATCAGCGCGATCACGTAACCCCGGCTGGCCAGCTCCTCGGCCAGCCCGGTGAGCGCCGAACGCGGGTGGCCGAACCCCGGCGACAGCACCACCAGGGGGAAACCGTGCGGGCGGGGCACCGGCGGCGCGGCCAGCCGCGCGCCGCTCCTGGTCGCGGCGACCAGTTCGGGCCGCACATCGGGAATGCCCTGCAGAAAGAGGGTGGCCTCTTCGGTGCTCAGGTACTGCCGCGGCGCGCCGACCGGCAGCACGGCGGGGTAGAACATCGACACCATCAGCTGCCGCGGCCCCGACTCCGGCACCCACGGGTCGGTCCTGGACCGGTCGGTGAGGTGCAGGGTGTCCGACCCGACGGCGTACTTGCCGGTGGCCGCCGGCAAGGTGGCGGGCACCGGCCCAGCCGCCTGAGCCGTCGCCGGGGCGAGCAGCGCACAGACCGCGAACACGACCAGCGCGAACGCGGTTCTCATTTTGGTCATGCACCGAGGCTAGAGAAGCCGTTCAAGCCTTCGAAACCATCGAAAGTCAACGATTGCCGTCCAGCACGGTGAATCGGGCACCCAGCAGTACGCCACCGCAGGAGAACGTGACCAGGTGCCTGCCCACGGGGGTACCGGCGCGGACCGTGCCGCGGTACCGCGCCTGCCCCTCGGCGACGATGTCCAGCCGCTCGGCGGACGGCGGCGTTTCGGTGCCGCCGAAGGTGCAGACCAGCCGGATGCCGACCTCCTGACCGACCCCGGCCACCTCGGGCGAAAGCACGATCTCCCCGCACCGCTGCCCCGGCTGGCCCGATCCAGCGCCGCACCACCGCACGGCCGGCGGGTCGAGCACGGTCAGCTCGGCGCTCACGGTGACCCCGTCGCAGTCGAGGGACACCGGGTAGCCGCCCGCCGGCACGGCGAGCACCACGGCACTGACGTACTCCGCCGTCCGGATCGCCGTTTCCAACGCCGGTGACGACGGGCCGCGGGTCACCGTCCCGGCGCACCGCCAGTCGATGTGCACCTGCCCGCCGGGTCCGGCCGTCGCCGGCGCGAGCCGCACCGACGGTTCCGGCTCCGCCGCCACCGGCTGCGCCGCCACGAAGATCGCGACGAGCACCAGGAACACGCGTTTTCGCTTCATCGCAAACCCCGAATTCGCCTCGTCCAGGGTAGATCCGGTGCCTGTCGCCGGCCGCGGGTTTCCCCCATGTGGTTGACCAGCTCACTCCACCATGGATATATTCACAGCGGAAAGAGTGGAGGATCGACGATGGCCGGACAACCGCCGACCCCGGCGGTCTTCCACCTCCTGCTCGCCCTCACCGGCGGCCCGCGGCACGGTTACGCGCTCGGCCAGGAGGTGGAGCGGCTCAGCGGCGGCCGGATGCGCCTCGGCGCCGGCACGCTGTACCGCTCCCTGCAGCGAATGCGCGTGGACGGACTGCTCGCCGAGGAAGGCTCGGACACCGAGGACGAACGGCGGCGCGTGTACTCACTCACCGCGGCCGGTCGCCGAGCGGCCGCCGAAGAGGCCGAACGGCTGCGCGAGCTCGTCCGCTTCGCTGTCCAAAAAGGACTGTTGTCCCCGGAACTGGAGTCGTGATGCTCAGCGAGTTCGCCCCGATCACCGTGCAGCTCATCGTGGCCGACGCGGACGCGGCGATCACCTTCTACCGCAACGCGTTCGGCGCCGAAGAGGTGGTCCGCAACCTGGCCCCGGACAGCGGCAAGGTGATGCACTGCGAGCTGTTCCTGCTGGGCACCCGGCTGCTGCTGCACGAGGAGTTCCCCGGCCGGTCCGGTCCGGCGGCGCTCGGCGGCACCCCGGTCACCCTGCACCTGTACGTGGACAACGTGGACGAGGTGTTCGCCCGCGCGGTGGCCGCCGGCGCGACCGTCGAAATGCCGCTGCAGGAGGCGTTCTGGGGAGACCGCTACGGAATCCTGCTCGACCCGGCCGGGCACCGCTGGTCGGTGGCCACCCCGAACGACGACCCGGCCCCGAGCGAGCTGCACGAACGAGCCGAACAATGGGCCGCCAAAGAGCGGTAGCCAAGGGGAGAGAAAATGCAGAAGCTACGCGCCTGGTGGTCCCACCGGCAGGGCCTGGACGGCACCCTGACCGGCCTCGACGCCGGCGAGGTGCTGGCCCGCAGCGGCTGGGCCCGCTCGGTCGGCGGCGCGGCACCCTATCTGGGGCTGTTCGCCAGGGCCGGGCTGGACCGCGAGACAGTCGATCAGGACGTCGCGGACCAGCGCATCCACGAGCTGCCCTCGGCCCGCGGCTGCACCTACGTGCTACCGGCCGCGGATTTCGGGCTTGGCCTGGCGGTCGGCGCCGGTGCTCCGGAAGGCGAACTGGCCGGTGCGGTCAACCGGCTCGGTGTCACGCACACCGAGGTGGACGACCTGTGCGCCGCGGTCGTCGGCGCGCTCGAGCAGTCCACCGAACCACTGGACCCGGCCGGGATCAAAGCTGCCACCGGCGATGCTGCCCGCAGCCTCGGCGCAGCGGGCAAGGCGAGGGGCCTGTCCAGCACCCTGCCGCTCGCGCTCGGCCTGTTGCAGTCCCGCGGCGAGATCCGCCGGGTACCCGCGAACGGGCGGCTCGACCAGCAGCGCTACGGCTACGTCCGCTGGACCCCTCCGGCCAAGCCCGACGACCCGGAAACCGAACTGGCGCGGCGCTATTTCTCCTGGGCCGCGCCCGCTTCGCTGAAACATTTCCGCTGGTTCTCCGGATTCACCGCCGCGGTCGCGAAGAAGGCGGTGGCGCCGCTGGATTTGCGGCCGATCCCGGACACCTCGCTGTTGCTGCCGCCCGAGCTCGCCGACGAGTTCGCCGAGTTCAGCACCCCGCGCGAGCCTTCCTATGCGCTGCTCGCCGGAATCGACGGAATCCATCTGCTGCACCGCGAATTCTCCCGGCTGCTCGACCCGGCGGAGGCGGCGCGCCCGGTTCCGGACGGTAAACCCGGCCGAACTCTGGGCGACGAAGCGGACTCGCCGTGCCATCTGATCATGGACCGCGGCCGGTTGATCGGGCTGTGGGAGTACGACACCGCGGACGCGCGGATCGCGTACAAGCTGTACGTCGAAGAGACTTCGTTGCTGCGTAAGGTGATCAGCCGCACCGAGGGCTTCGTCCGGGAACAGCTCGGCGACGCGCGCAGCTTCAGCCTCGACTCGCCGAAGAGCAGGGCAGCGCGAATCGAAGCGCTGCGAACCTGCACAGTGGACTGAATGTAACTCTTTCGGGGGTATATCTGCGTACATTCCGTGGATGAACGCTCGGCAAACAGCAGTTCTCCTGTGCGAGTACTAGATTCCTGGTGACTCGCAGTAGGGAGAGAAAGCCATGGCCAAGGTGACCGTTTGCGGCCGAGTACCGACATCCCCGGAGCAGACCTGGGCGACCGCTGCCGATCTGCCGCGGTTCGCGGACTGGCTGACCATGCACGAGGCATGGCGCGGCCAGCTGCCCTCCGAGTTCACCGAAGGCACCACGCTCACGTCGGTGGTCACCATCAAGGGCCTGCGCAACCGGATCGCCTGGCGGGTGGTCTCCTACGACGAGCCCCACTCGCTGGCGATCTGCGGTGACGGCGTCGGCGGCGTGCGGGTGGACCTCGTCCTGTCGATCCGGCCGGAGGGCGACGGCTCCCTGGTCGGAATCGACGCGCAGGTGACCGGGAAGCCGGTGTTCGGCCCGATCGCGATGACACTGGGGCGTGCGGTCCGAGGCGAGCTGACCAAGTCGCTGGCCAACCTCGAAGCACTGCTCAGATCGCCCTCGGCCTAGTCTTCCGAGATTTCCGCGAGAGCGTACGTGATCGAATCGCGATACGGACCGGCCGGCACGTCGTCCAGATGTCGCACGGCCAGCAGATAGTGCTCCCTGGCCTGCTCCGGCCGGTCGAGCTCCCGGTAGGCCCGCGCCAGATTCCCGTGCAGGGAAGCGTAAAAACCCCGCACCCGCTCGTCACCGACCAGGTCCGCTCGGTTCAGGCACTCCTGGTTCCAGTGCAGTGAATCTTCCGGCGTGCTCTGCTGCCTGGCCAGATAGTGCGCGGCGATGCAGGCGTCGTAGTCGTCCTCCGCGGCCTGCCAGGCTCGCAGGAACAACGCACCCGCGACATCGGCACGGCCTTCCTGCTCGGCCTGCATACCTTCCACGCACAACTGGACGACCGGATTCGTGAGATCCATGATTCTCCCTGAGGTCAAAGCGCTACCGGCATCACGAGGGTGGTGAAGCTGCCCTGATCCGCGGACCGGACGACCACCGGTTGCGCCGCGCCGGAGATCTCCAGCAGCACATCCGGCCCAACGCTGGCGTCGAGCGCCTGCCCGAGCAGCACCGGATCGAACGCGATCGTCAGTCCCGGCCCCGAATACAGCACCGCGAGCGCCTTCCCGCCGGCGACGAGCAGTTCGTCCTCGCTCAACTCCAGCACCACCCTCGTGCCGTCCGACCCGAGGACGGCATCCCGCAGCACCAGCCGATCAGCCACCACGCGGTGCTCCGGTGCCGCCAGCGCGGCCAGCACCTCGCGATAAGCCGGGAACTCCGCGTCCACCGTGCTGACGTCGCGGCTGTCGGCCGCGCCGCGGAACCGCAGGCCGTCCGCGTCACCCTCGATGACGACCCTGGCCTCTCTGGCCGCCCATCGCCCGAGCTCCGCCAGCCCGGTGTTCGCGAGCAGATACCGGCACGGCCCGCCCCAGCTCTCCACCGGGTTCAGCACTCGCAACGACAGCCGGTACCGGTCCGTCGCCACCACCCGGACCTCCGCGTCCCCGAGCTCCAGCAACACCCCGTTCAACGCCGGCACTTCGCCGTCGCCCACCGCCGGCGCCACCTGCCGCAACGCCCCGGCCAACTCGGCCCCGTCCACGTCGGCGGACACCCGCCCGCCGGACACCGACCGCAGCAGTTCATCGATCGCCGCCCTGGCCGTGTCCGACTTCTCCCTGGCACGCCGCAGATGATTCCTGAGCACCTTCTCGGCCTGCTCCGCCGATCCGTCCAGCACCGCGACCGCATCCGTCAACGACACTTCCGCCGCCCGCAACCGTCGCAGCAGAACCGCCCGCTCCTCCTGCTCCGGGTGGTAGTACCGATACCCGGTCGCCGCGTCCACTTCCGCCGGCCGCAGCACCGCGCAGTCGTCATAAAACCGCAGCGCGCTCGGCGTCAACCCGACCCTTCGCGCGAACGCGCTGATCCCCAGCAACGATGACTTGTTGTCTCCCATGCCCCGAAGTCTCCGCCTTCAACCCGCTCGAAGGTCAAGGCACACGGTTCTGGGCATAAAAAAGTGGTGTGGGTCCCGGGAGAACCTCTGGGGTTCTCGACCGGGTCCCACACCACATTAAAGGGTGTTCGGCGGTGTCCTACTCTCCCACACCCCTTCGGGTGCAGTACCATCGGCGCTGGCAGGCTTAGCTTCCGGGTTCGGAATGGGACCGGGCGTTTCCCTGCCGCCATGACCACCGTAACTCTATCAACACCACACACTCTCTCTCCCGTGATGGTTCACGGGTGGTGTGGTGTTTCAGAGCTGTAGAGCGGATGCGTAGCATGTTTGTGGGCAAGTCCTCGGCCTATTAGTACCAGTCAACTCGATAACACCTCACGGTGCGTCCATTTCTGGCCTATCAACCCAATGGTCTCTTGGGGGCCTTAACCCACAAAGGGGTGGGAGACCTCATCTTGGAACAGGCTTCCCGCTTAGATGCCTTCAGCGGTTATCCCTTCCGAACGTGGCTAACCAGCCATGCCACTGGCGTGACAACTGGCATACCAGAGGTTCGTCCGTCCCGGTCCTCTCGTACTAGGGACAGCCTTCCTCAAGTCTCCTACGCGCGCGGCGGATAGGGACCGAACTGTCTCACGACGTTCTAAACCCAGCTCGCGTGCCGCTTTAATGGGCGAACAGCCCAACCCTTGGGACCTACTCCGGCCCCAGGATGCGACGAGCCGACATCGAGGTGCCAAACCATGCCGTCGATATGGACTCTTGGGCAAGATCAGCCTGTTATCCCCGGGGTACCTTTTATCCGTTGAGCGACACCCCTTCCACCAGGTGGTGCCGGATCACTAGTCCCGACTTTCGTCCCTGCTCGACCCGTCAGTCTCACAGTCAAGCTCCCTTGTGCACTTGCACTCAACACCTGATTGCCAACCAGGCTGAGGGAACCTTTGGGCGCCTCCGTTACTCTTTAGGAGGCAACCGCCCCAGTTAAACTACCCATCAGGCACTGTCCCTGAACCAGATCATGGTCCGAGGTTGAGATTCCCAATTCGACCAGAGTGGTATTTCAAGATTGACTCCACCACCACTAGCGTGATGCCTTCACAGTCTCCCACCTATCCTACACAAGCCGAACCGAAAACCAATACCAAACTATAGTAAAGGTCCCGGGGTCTTTCCGTCCTGCCGCGCGTAACGAGCATCTTTACTCGTAGTGCAATTTCGCCGGGCCTGTGGTTGAGACAGCCGGAAAGTCGTTACGCCATTCGTGCAGGTCGGAACTTACCCGACAAGGAATTTCGCTACCTTAGGATGGTTATAGTTACCACCGCCGTTTACTGGCGCTTAAATTCTCAGCTTCACCCCCCAAAGGGAGTTAACCGGTCCTCTTAACGTTCCAGCACCGGGCAGGCGTCAGTCCGTATACATCGAATTGCTTCTTCGCACGGACCTGTGTTTTTAGTAAACAGTCGCTTTCCGCTGGTCTCTGCGGCCAACTCACCCTAGCCCGCACGGGGCTTCAAGTGCTTTGGCCCCCCTTCTCCCGAAGTTACGGGGGCATTTTGCCGAGTTCCTTAACCACAGTTCACCCGATCGCCTTAGTATTCTCTACCTGACCACCTGTGTTGGTTTGGGGTACGGGCCGTACATGTTCTCGCTAGAGGCTTTTCTCGGCAGCATAGGATCACCCTACTTCACCTCAACGGCTACGCATCACGTCTCAGAGTATACGAGGTACGGATTTACCTATACCTCCTCCTACACGCTTACACCAGTACTACCATTCACTGGCGGAGCTACCTTCCTGCGTCACCCCATCGCTTGACTACTACGGAATCAGATCCCACGCTCCACACCACAACTCCACCCGAAGGCTTCACCATGATGCTTTGGGTGGTTAGTATCAACCGCCTCATCAGGGACGAACATACACGGGTACGGGAATATCAACCCGTTATCCATCGACTACGCCTGTCGGCCTCGCCTTAGGTCCCGACTTACCCTGGGCGGATTAGCCTGGCCCAGGAACCCTTGGTCATCCGGCGGCAGAGTTTCTCACTCTGCTTTCGCTACTCATGCCTGCATTCTCACTCCCACACCCTCCACCACTGGTTCACACCGTGGCTTCCCTGGATGCAGGACGCTCCCCTACCCATCAACACGACTACACAACAACGCGAACGTTGAAGCGGATCTCTTGTGTCAATGACACAGCTTCGGCGGTGTGCTTAAGCCCCGCTACATTGTCGGCGCAGGACCACTTGACCAGTGAGCTATTACGCACTCTTTCAAGGGTGGCTGCTTCTAAGCCAACCTCCTGGTTGTCTGGGCAATCCCACATCCTTTCCCACTGAGCACACACTTAGGGGCCTTAGCTGGTGTTCTGGGCTGTTTCCCTCTCGACGACGAAGCTTATCCCCCGCCGTCTCACTGCCACACTCTCACACACCCGTATTCGGAGTTTGGTTGATTTCGGTAACCCGGTAAGGCCCCTAGACCAT